>NZ_KQ969299.1:0-88491 GCF_001578675.1 Gordonia sp. QH-12 | reverse complement strand
TCGACCACCTCGGCGCCGCATGCGGGCGCCACAATCGCTCCGTCGGCCCCCGCAGCGGGCAATGGCAGACGATGATCCTGATCGACGGACCCCACGCCGGCAGAGTCGCCTGGCGACCCAGCGGCAACACCAGCCGCGGCGGGACAAGACCGCCCGGGTGGCGGATCAACCAGATCCACCACGCCGAACTGTTACCGGGCCACGAACCCCAACCGCCGCCCGAACCCAGCGAATCTCGCATCGAGAACTACCTCGACACCCTCCTGGCCGCCTGACCACGAGCAGAGACCGGCCGCGGCCGGAAGGATACCGATCGCTAGATCGGCATCAAGTAGTGCTTGCGCGGGTTCCGCAGCACCTGCTTGTCGCGCAGCTGTGCCAGCGCCTTGCGGAGTTGGAGTCGAGTCTGCGCGGGTTCGATGACCGCGTCGACGTACCCCTTCTCCGCGGCGAGGTACGGGGTCGCCATCATCGCGTTGTAGAAGGCGATGAAGTCCTGCCGGACCTTGTCGGCGTCGTTGGCCGACAGACCCTCGGTCTGCTTGCGGGTCAGCACGGCCGCTGCCGACTCCGCACCCATGACGGCGATCTTGGCCGTCGGCCAAGCGAAGTTGATGTCGGCGCCCAGCTGCTTGGAGCCCATCACCGCATACGCGCCGCCGTAGGCCTTGCGCAAGACCACGGTGATCTTCGGAACGTCGGCCTCCACGTAGGCGTAGAGGAACTTGCCCGACCGCCGGATGGTCCCCTTCTGCTCCTCCACCAGGCCCGGCAGGATGCCGGGGGTGTCGACGAGGAAGATCAGCGGGATGTTGTAGGCGTTGCAGATCCGGACGAAGCGCGTCGCCTTCTCCGCCGAGTCGGTGTCGAGGGTTCCCGCCATGACGCTCGGCTGATTGGCGACCACGCCGACGCTCCGACCGTCCACTCGCGCGTAGCCGGTGAGGATGTTCGGGGCGAACAACTCCCCGACCTCGTGGAAGGCGCCGTCGTCGAACAGTCGGATGATGATGTCCCGCATGTCGTAGCCGGCATTGTCGTTGTCGGGCATGAACGTGTTGAGGCTGAGGTCCGACTCCGTGATCTCCGGCTCCAGACCCGGGTTGATGATCGGCGGCTCCTCGTGTGCGCTCGACGGCATGTACTGCAGGTACTCGCGGACCCACTCGAATGCCGCCGCCTCATCCGGTGCGATGTGGTGGATGTTGCCCCACCGCGCCTGGTTGTGGGCGCTGCCGAGGTCTTCGGCCGAGATCTCCTCACCCGTGGTCTGCTTGATGACGTCGGGCCCGGTGACGAACATGTAGCTCTTGTCCTCGACCGCCACCAGGATGTCGGTGTTGGCAGGCGTGTACACCGCGCCGCCCGCGCATTTGCCGAGGATCACCGAGACCTGCGGCGCCAGACCCGACAGCAGGTCGTTGCGGCGTCCCATCTCGGCGTACCAGGCCAGCGATGTGACGGCGTCCTGAATGCGGGCGCCGGCCGAGTCGTTGATACCGACCATCGGGCAACCGAGCTTGCCCGCCCACTCCATCAGCGCCGACACCTTGCGGCCGAACATCTCACCGACGGTGCCGCCCATCACGGTCTGGTCGTGACTGAAGGCGGCCACCGGCCGTCCGTGGACCAGCCCGTGACCGGTCACCACGCCGTCGCCGTAACCGGTCTCCCCGGCTCCCGGCATCTTGGCGAGCGCACCGACCTCCACGAAGGTCCCCGGGTCGAACAGCAACTCCAGCCGTGCGCGCGGCGACAGGATGCCCTTCTTGGCGCGCTTGGCGATCGCCTTCTCGCCCCCGGGTTCCTTCGCCAGTTCGAGCTTCTCGCGCAGATCGGCGAGCTTGGCAGCAGTCGTGTCAGTCACTACGTGTGCCCTTTCCGTCACTTCTCGGTACTGATATCTGCCATGCGGCGGGCCAGGTCGGCTGCGACCTTCGCGACGTAGGGCTCATCCACGATGGCCAGGTGGTCGCCGCCGATGTGAATGATCTCCAGATCGTCCACCACCTCGCCCCAGCGCCCGTCCTCATCGATCTCGGCCCACTGCGGCTCGAGTTCGATGGCTCCGTCGTGCATCTTGTCCGCGCGGTAGAGCACCACCTTGCCGTCGTACGGAGTGGGATCGATCTCGGTGAGCGCACGGTTGTCGAGGAACGACGTCCGCTGATGCTCGATGATCCCGCCCGGAATCTTGGTCCCCGACATCGACATCATCTCGGTGATGATCGCGAACTGCTCGTTGTCGTCGGCGGCGACGAGCCGGTCCATCGGGATCGGCACGTCCTCGTCGAGCCCGTAGGTCTTGATCGCGAACGCCTTCCAACGCTCCAGCCGCGCTCGCTTGTTCTCCGGGGTGTCGGGCACGTCCCGGGTCGGGCGCACCACGTCGATCAGTCCGACGAAGGCGATCTCCTCGCCCTCCTCGCGGAGCAGCTGTGCGGCGCCGTAGGCCAGCGCCCCGCCCAGAGACCAGCCCACCAGCACATACGGACCGTGCGGCTGCACCTCGCGCAGGCGCGGCATGTACTGCCGTACCCGCTCTTCGATGGTGCCCTCGACTCGGTCGAAGCCGATCACCGGCTGGTCGTCCGGCAGCCGCTTGAGCAGTGCCTCGTAGGCCGAGGTGTTGCCGCCCGCGGGGTGGAACACCAGCATCGGCGTCGGGTCGCCCGCGGCGGTGTCGAACGTGTGCTTCGGCGTGCCGTCGGAATTCTTCGGGACACGCAGGAACCGCACGAAGCCGTCGATGTCGGCAGACGCCTCCATGTGCTGACGGACGTAGTTCGAGAGCTCCTCGATCGTCTCCGAATCGAGGACGTCCTCGACGTCGATCTCGCCTCCGGTGCGCTCGTTCAGCCGCTCGGTGAGCTTCTCCGCGGTCTCGTCGTCGAGCACCGGCAGCTTGTTGAAGACGCCACCGGCCGACTTGCCGGTCACCACCGCGTACGCACCGTAGGTCAGGCGTTCGGCAGCATCGCGCGGCGGCACATCGGTGCCCGAGGCCTCCGCCACCGACGCCTGGTCGGTGATGGTGGGAGCCTGTGCGGGCGGGGTGTCGGTGGCGGTCTCGGCCATCTTGGGCGCTTCGGCCACCTGGCTCCGACTCGACTCCTCGCTCGCGCTCGTCGTCGGCTCAACGGGCTCGACCTGCTCTGCAGGCTCCGGCGCATCGGGCGCCTGTCCCTTCAAAGCATCCTTGGCCAGTTCCGCATCGATGTAGGCGTTCAGCGCGGCGGTGTCGAGTTCTCCGCCGCCGGTGGCCTTCTCCAGGTCGTCGAGCTGATCGCGGTGGGTGACCGCGAAGGCGACGAACTTCTCGACGTCCGACAGATCAGCCTGTCGCATCGCCTGCAGCTGCAGCTGCGGGATCTCGAACTCGTACTCGACGCGGTTCTTGATGCGAACCGCCATCAGGGAGTCGAGGCCCAGTTCGATGAGGGGGATCTCCCGCGGCAGGTCCTCGGGGTCGTAGCCCATCGACTCACCGACGATGACCGCGAGGCGGTCGCCCACGCTCTCTCCCGAGTCCGGGCTCCACCGGTCGCCGATCACGTCGACGACCTCGTCCTCGACGACCACCTTCTCGTCGACGAAGCCGGAGGCCTTCGCGGCCTCGGCAGGCGTCTGCGCGTCCGCGCCGGTCGCGGACGGCACCGGCTCGCGCACCGTGCCGCCGGTCACCGCGGCCTGGTAGAGCAGCGCGAATCCGCCCTGCGGACCGGCGTGCACACTGATCGCCGCGCCACCCGGGTGGCCGGTGAGCGTGGTCGTGACCGTGCCGTCGGTCGGGAAATCACCGAGAGACTCGACTGCCGCCACCGCGGCGCCGGAACCGAGCACCTGCTTCGCCGCGGCGAGCACCAGCTCCCGCGGATCGGTGACCGCCGCGGCGTTGACCTCCCAGGCGTGCCTGCCGTCGGGCAGCGCGACGTGCGCGCCCGGCACCGAACCGGCACCCGAGCCACCGGAGATCACTG
Organism: Gordonia sp. QH-12; assembly: GCF_001578675.1. Lineage (NCBI taxonomy): Bacteria > Bacillati > Actinomycetota > Actinomycetes > Mycobacteriales > Gordoniaceae > Gordonia > Gordonia sp. QH-12. The sequence goes on along the minus strand of NZ_KQ969299.1, from coordinate 84,511 downwards.
CATCGATCCAATACGGCTTGCGCTCGAACCGCGTTCGCGGAATGTTCGCGAACCGCTGATCCGGTCCGGTGCCGAACAGAGCCGCCACATCCACCGGATGCCCGTGGACGTACAGCTTCATCAGCGCGTTGACGAGCCCGTAGCTCTCGTCCTCCTTGCGGCGCAGCGTCTCGATCAGCTCCGCGTCGTGCACCCCGGCGCCGAACGTGGTGGCGGCCACCGAGATCAGGACGGCGGGATTCGGCGAGAGTTCGACGAACGTGCGGTGCCCGGCCTCCACCGACTTCGCGATCGCCTGGGCGAACCACACACTGTGGCGCAGGCCCTTGAGGTAGTAGTCGATCGTGAACACGTCGGGGGTGCCCGGACGGTAGAAGGTCTCGCGGTCCACCGAGCTGTAGACGCCGTACTTCAACGGCTGCGGCTCGATGCCGGTGATCTCGTAGGAGAGTTCACCGAGCAGCGGGTCCATCTGCGAGGTGTGGCTCGCGCCCTTGGTCTGCAGCTTGCGGCCCAGCTTGCCCTCGGCCTCGGCACGCGCCACGATCGCGTCCACCTGCGGTCCCGGACCGCCGATCACCGTGTGCGTGGGAGCCGCGTAGACGCAGATCTCGAGGTCCGGGTAGTCCACGAGGACGTCGTTGATTTCTTCCGCGCTGTACTCGACCAACGCCATGAAGCGCACCGCGTCGCCGGTCAGCATCGCCTCGCCCTCGCCCATCAAGCGCGAACGCTGGCAGATCACCCGCGTGGCGTCCTCCAGCGACAGTCCGCCGCTGATGTAGGCAGCCGACGCCTCGCCCATCGAGTGCGGAACAAGGACGCCGGGCTCGGCGCCGTAGTGGCGCATCGTGTCGGCCAGCGCCACCTGGATCGTGTAGATGCCGATCTGCGCGGTCTCGATCTCGTACGTCCGCGCATCGTCGAGGAAGATCTCGACCATCGAATACCCCAGCTCCCGCTGGATGTAGGCGTCGACGCGGTCGGCGTACTTCGCGAACACCGGGTTCTCGGTGTACAGCTGCTTGGCCATCTTGCGATGCTGCGAGCCGAAACCGGAAAGCAACCACACCGCGGACGCGGCGTCGGGAGAGTCGCAGGTGTAGACGAAGGGCAGCGACTTACCTTCGGCGACCGCGCGCATGCCCTTGACCGCGTCCTCGTACGTACGAGCCATCACCACCGAGCGCGTGCGGCCGTGGTTGCGGTGAGCCAGGGCACGGCCGATCTCCGCCAGCGGCGTCTGCCTGCCCTCGTCCGACTCCAGCCACTCGACCAGCTCCGCGGCGGCCTTGCGCCGGCGTGAGGCCAGAAAACCGGAGATCACCAGGGGCACTACAGCGCCGGGGACGGCGGCCGGCGCGAAGCCCTCCGCCGGATCGGCCTCGGGTGCCTCCGCGGCCACCGGCTCACGCTTGGCCTGAGCCGCGAGCACCGCCCGCTCGGCCTCGGTGAGGAAGTCGTCGTCGTCGAGATCGTCGGGCACCGGGACCCCGGCGGCGGCGTCGGCGTCGGCGGGCGAGGCCGCGCGGTCTTCGAAGTCGGACGGCAGCACCTCGCGGACCACGACGTGCGCGTTGGTTCCGCCGAAACCGAATCCGGAGACACCGGAGACGGCGTGCCCGGAGTACCGCGGCCACTCGGTCGGTTCGGTGATCACCCGGAGGTTAGTGGCCTCGAACTGGATGTACGGGTTGGGTCCCGCGTAGTTCAGCGAAGCGGGGAGTCTGTCGTTCTGAAGCGAGAGCACCACCTTGGCGAGCGCACCGGCGCCCGCCGCCGACTCCATGTGACCGAAGTTGGTCTTGGCCGAGCCGAGCAGCATCGGCGCGTCGCCGCTGCGGCCGCGACCGACCACGCGGCCGAGCGCATCGGCCTCGATCGGGTCGCCGAGCACGGTTCCGGTGCCGTGCGCCTCGACGTAGTCGACGGTGCGCGGGTCGATGGCGGCGTCGGCGTACGCCGAGCGCAGCACCTCCACCTGGGCTTCGGGATTCGGCGCGAAGATGCCGTTCGAGCGTCCGTCGGAGTTGACCGCGGAACCGGCGATCACCGCGAGAACGGTGTCGCCGTCGCGGCGGGCGTCGGCCATCCGCTTGAGGACGAAGACGCCGCCGCCCTCGGCGCGGATCATGCCGTTGGCGTCCGAGGAGAAGGCCTTGATCCGACCGTCCGGCGCCTGTGCGCCGATCTGGTCGAAGCCGAGCGTCGCGGCCGGGGTGATGAGCATGTTGACGCCGCCGGCGATGACGACATCCGAATCACCGTTCCGCAGGCTGCGCACGCCCTCGTGAACGGCGACCAGCGACGACGAGCACGCCGTGTCGATGGCGAGCGACGGGCCGTGGAAGTCGAAGAAGTACGACACTCGGTTCGCGATGATCGACGTCGCCGTACCGGTCAGCGCGTACGCGGCCGTCTCCGATGCGCCTTCGCCGAGCCCGAGGGTCGCCAGCAACTGGTAGTCGTTGGTCGAGGTGCCCATGAAGACGCCCACCTGGCCACCGCGCAGGTCACTCGGCGGGATGTGCGCGTGCTCCAGCGCCTCCCACGTCAGCTCCAGTGCGAGCCGCTGCTGCGGGTCGACGTTCTCCACCTCGCGCGGGCTCATCTGGAAGAAGTCGGCGTCGAAGCCCGTCACGTCGTCCAGGTAGCCGCCGCGGACGTTGCCCTTCTCGATGGCCTCGGCCAGTCGCGGGTCGGCCTTGAACTCGAGCCACCGGTCGTCCGGCAGATCGGTGATGCCGTCGACGCCGCTGATCAGCGCCTCCCAGGTCGACTCCGGGGTGGTGCCCGCCTTGGGGAACCGGGTGGCCAGGCCGACGATGGCGATATCGTCGTCGGCCGATCGCTCACGCTCCCAGAACCGGTCGGCCTCGACGTCGAGTCCCTCGTCGGGATCGCCTTCGATGATCCGCTTGGCCAGCGACGCGATCGTCGGGTGGTTGTACGCGGCGGTCGCGGTGAGGATGACCCCGGTGAAGTCCTCGACGTCGGCCGCGAGCGCGACGGCGTCCCGCGAGGCCAGTCCGAACTCCTCCATCGGGCGGTCGTCGGAGATCTGCTCGACGGCCACACCCGTGGCCCGCGACACCCAGTTGCGGAGCCAGTCGCGCAGTTCGTCGACGGTCAGGTCGCCGACGGTCTCGCCGTTCGAGACGGCGCGGCCGGCCGGGGACTCAGTGCTCTCGGAGGGCCCGGTGCGCTCGGTGGGCCCAGTGGTGTCGGAGGGCGCAGTGCTGTCAGACGGCGCGGTGTTCTCAGTTTCAGACATCGTATTCAGCCTACCGGTGGCGTTAATCATTTCGTTACTCAGCAAAAGGCCCGGTATGTCACGGCGTGACATACCGGGCCGGTCGCCGTCTCATGCGTCGGCGTCGGGGAACGCGGTCTGCTGGTACCCGCCGCGCAGGGTTCCGTCGATGTACGCGGCCTTGGTGGCGCGGCGTGCGATCTTGCCGCTGGACGTGCGCGGAATGGAACCGTTCGGGACCAGCAGCACGTCGCGGGCCATCACGCCGTGCCTGCCGGCGATGGTCGCGCGTACGGCGTCGGCCACTTCCTGCGGGTCGGCTTTGCGTCCGGGACGCTCGGCGACGATCACCAACTGCTCGGACGAGTCGTCGGGATCGCGGGTGAGTCCGCTGAAACCGCCCTCGAAGACCTCGTCGGGCAACTGGTTGGCCGGCACCGCGAATGCGGCGACGAAGCCCGGACGGATCGCGACGCTCGCCTCCTGGGCGCTCGCCTCGAGATCCTGCGGGTAGTGGTTGCGGCCGTCGACGATCACCAGGTCCTTGACTCGCCCTGTGATGTACAGGTCGCCCTCGTACCAGACGCCGAAGTCGCCGGTCCGCATCCAGCGGTCGTTGTCGGGTGCGCCCTCGGCGTGGCTGCCGCTCTCGAGCCGCTTGGCCAGCCGGTTGTGGAAGGTCTCGACGGTCTCCTCGTCCTTGTTCCAGTAGCCCTCGCCGATGTTCAGTCCGTTCAGCCAGATCTCACCGACCCGCCCGTCGGCCTGCTCCTCGCCCGTCTCCGGGTCGACGATGGCGGCCCACTGGCTCAGCGCCACCTGACCGCACGAGACCTGCGCCACGGCGCCCTCGGCCTCCGAGTCGACCGGCACGAATTCGCCCTGATTTAGCTTCTCGCGGTCGACGTACCGGACGAGCGCCTCGTTGTCGCGCTGGGTGGCAGAGACGAACAGCGTGGCCTCGGCCATGCCGTAGCAGGGTTTGATCGCCTTGGGCGAGAGCCCGTACGGCGCGAAGGCCTCGTTGAACTTGCGCATCGAACTGACGGTGACCGGTTCGGAACCGTTGATCAGGCCGATCACGTTCGACAGGTCGAGCGTCTCGCCCTCGTGGGGCAGACCGCGCAGCGCAGCGTGCTCGTAGGCGAAGTTGGGGGCCGCGGCGTAGGTCGGGGCGTGGTCGTCGACCGCCGCCAGCTCGCGGATCCAGCGGCCCGGGCGGCGCACGAAAGCCATCGGGCTCATGATCGTGACGTAGCGGCCGCCCAGCGCGGGCAGGATCACGGTGAGCAGACCCATGTCGTGGAACAGCGGCAACCAGGTGACGCCGCGGGCGTTGCGGTCGATCTCGATGGTGTCGTAGATCTGCAGACAGTTCGCTGCCACCGCCCGGTAGGTGATCTCCACGCCGGCGGGCACGCGGGTCGAGCCGGAGGTGTACTGCAGGTAAGCGACCGAGTCGAGGCTGTTCCGGTCGGCCACCGGCGGCACCCAGGAGGCGCCCACCGAGTCGGGAACCGCGTCCACCGCGATCACGCGGGGGCGCTCCTTGGCCGGACGGTCGGCGAAGAAGTCGCGCACCGCCTCGGCCGATTTCGTCGAGGTGAGGATCGCCGAGGGCTTGCAGTCCTCGAGGACACCGATCAGCCGGTCGGTGTGGCCGGGCTCGTCGGGACTGAACAACGGCACGGCGATATTGCTCGCGTACAGCGAGGCGAAGAAGCCGATCACGTACTCCAGCGACTGCGGCGCGAGGATCGCGACCCGGTCACCCGGCTGCGTCACCTGCTGCAGCCGCGCGGCGACGGCGCGCAGACGCTTGCCGAACTGCGCCCAGGTGAGGTCGATGCGCTCACCGTCCCGCTCCCGGCTGAAATCGAGGAAGCGGTAGGCCAGGGTGTCGGCCTGTTCCCGAACGTTGCGCTCGACATAGTCGACCAGCGTCACGTCGTCCTCGAAATGGAGGTTGCCGGTCTCGTCGAGGAACTGCTCGAACTCGGTATTCAGCATCCGTTAACTCCTGTTACCCGCACTCTTGCACGGCCTTGGGTCAATTGATCCGCACGCGTCCCCCCGTGGCACCACGGTGCCCAGCCCCCCGAACGTACGAAAACCTCGGTCAGTTTACTCTCCCCGCAGAAGCGGGATGACAGGCGCGAACGCGTCCATCTGCGTCGGGAATACTCCCACGTAGCTCATCGTGGTCCGGCGGCGGACTTCACGGATCTGCTCGGCGATCTCCTCGAAGGAGCCGAAGGCCAGGTACGGCGACGAGAGGATGTCGTCGACGGTCAGCTCCACATCGCGCGCGATGTTCGGCGGATACCCCTGCTCCAGAGCCTTGAGCGCCATCTCCGCGGTGGCCACGCGATCGTCGGTGACGACGATGGTGGCGATGGTCCAGTTCAGTTCGATCTGATCGAACCGGTCGCCGGCGGCCTCGCGGATCCGGTCGACGCGCTCGATGGTCTTCTCGATCGTCATGTCCGACAGCCGGAGCTTGCCCTCGCGGGTGGTGCCGGTCGCCACCGAGATGATGTCGGCGTGCTTGGCGGCGAGCGCGAGCATCTTGGGACCTCCGCCGCCGACCGCGATCGGCGGTCGCGGCCCCTGGCGCGGTCGAGGCGACCCCTCGAGGCCCTTGATCTGGTAGAACTCGCCGTCGAAGTCGACGGTCTCGCCTCGCATCAGCTTGTCCAGGATCGTCAACGACTCGTCGAGCCTGCGGATCCGCTCGCCGGGCGTGCCGAATTCGATGCCCGCCTTGTCGAACTCCTCTTTCATCCAGCCCGAGCCGATGCCCAGCTCCAGCCGGCCCTTCGACAGGACGTCGATGGTGGTGGCCTCCTTGGCCAGCACGGCCGGATGCCGGAAACCGTTGGCCAGCACGGACGTCGCGAGACGGATGGTGCTGGTGGCCTGCGAGAGCGCACCGAGGGCCGCGAGCGGCCCCACCTGGTTGCCCATGTGATCCGGTATCGCGAAGGTGTCGTACCCGTACTCTTCAGCGGTCTGGGCGAGCTTGACGAATTTCCGGGCGCCGCCCTCGTCCTTGTTGCCCTCGCCGCCCGCGCCGAAGCGGAACTTCCGAAGTCCGTCGGCGGTGTGCGTCGACGAGTCTTTGGCAGTCGTCACGAAGCGTTCTCCTCATAGGTCTGCGGCCCGCTGCGCGGGCCCCAACCCGAGAAGGCTATCGCAGGCAGTCGCATCGCCCAAGCTGACCGGCACTGATACCGCCCCTGTCGGGCGGCGCGGGTCTCGGGGAGCCGGTCTCCGGTTCAGGTGTGCTCGGGATGCGGCGCACCGGAGATCAGCTTCGAGGCCCACGCGGTCATCCACTGCGTGGCGCTCTGTCCGCTGTTCGACTTCCAGTACCGGGTGGTCGCGTACAGGGCGTGCACCGGGTTGCCCGCCGCGTTCGCCAGCTTGCCGATCGCACTCAGCGGATCGTTGACGGTCGGCGAATCGCAGATGAGGTCGCCGGGCGCGCAGATCGAGTAGACGCGATCGGAGAGGTCGCCGAAACCGCCGCTGCGAGCGCCGGACAGCGTGGTTCCGGGAACCATGCTGCCGAAACCGCCGAGTGCGATCTCGGCGCCGACACCGGCCGGGCTCGGCGCCACGTCGTGCTGACCGCCCGGCTGACGACGGCCGTCGGCGATCATCCCCACGCCCAGGACCAGGTCCTGGTCGGCCGCCGGGATAGGACCGCGGCCGTTGGCGATATCGCTCGCGACATCGCCGGTGATGACCGCGCCCTGGGAGAAGCCCATCAGCACGTACCGCGTCAGCGGGCAGTGCGCATGCGTCTTGCGGAGCTTCTCCTCTGCACGCCGGGTGCCCTGAGCACGCGAATCGTCGTAGCTCGCCTGACGGTCCGCCAGGTTGGTCGGATTTCGGAACTGCGCCTTGTACGGCACGGTGTACACCTCGGTCCGCGACCGATCGAACTTCTCCTCCAGCGGCGAGGAGACCTTCAGCATCAGCGACTTCGGGTTCGCGGTGGGATGGTACGGATCGTCGCCCGCCTTCGACTCCCATGTTCCCGGGATCACCAGGGTCAACACGTCGGGACAGTCGGCCGGTTGCGCCTGCGGACGGTTCGACGGCGCCGTGGTGGTGGTGCCCGGCTGCCCGGGCCCCGGCGGAGGAGGCGGCGGCTTGAGCCACTGATAGATCAGGAATCCGATCAGCAGCGCAGCGACGATCGCGAGGACGAGCACGATCAGCAGCAGCCGCCCGATTCGGCGGCGCTTCAGCACAGGTTCTTCTCTGCCGCGGCGATCACCTTGTCGGACTTCGTGTTCGCCTCGGCGTCACTCTTGGTCATCGGGCCGATCGCGGCACGCACGTACGCCTTCACCAGCATGGGATCGGCCTTCTGCGACTTCGCGTCGCACACGTAGTGACCCATGGTCAGCGCCACGTTGTTGTCGTCGTCGCCCATGAACGAGACGTTCTGCTTCTTCAGATCCGTCAGATACGCCTTGTCCTTGTCGCTCAGCTTGATGCCGCTCGGCGGCGGCGATCCGCCCGGGAAGTTGCCCGGCGGCGTGGTGGACGAGTTCGGCTTGGTCTCGGGCGGCGACACGGCGGCCTTCGACGCCCCGCTCTCGGCCTGCTTGGACGCCTCAGCCGATGCGGACGCCTTGCTCGAATCCGATCCGGGCATCGTGGTGGTGGTGACTGGCGCGGTGCCGATGGGGGCGCTCGCGGTCGACGAATCGCTGCACGCGGTGAGCGCGCCGACCGCGACGGCGAGCGCTCCCGCCGCGACGGCGAGCCGGAGGTACTTGGCAGTCATGACGGCCAGCCTACCGCCGTCGAGCGGCCCGACCCGCCGCGCAAAGGGGTTCACCTGCGAAGACATGGCAATTCCTCAGACGAAACTCAGGCAGTGGTGGTGCGGGTCACTCGACCCGGGCACCGCCCTGCGGAGTCCAGGTGATCTTGCCGCGTTCGAAGGTGTTGAACTTGACGCCGTCGCGGCCGGTCTGCTCGTCGCTGGTCGGCAGTCCCAACCGGTCCGCGGCGGGCACGTACGCGCCGCCGATCGCGCCGCCGACCACCTTCGGCCCCTTGGGTCCGGTGAAGATGCGTCCGTTGCGGAAGTCCTGGGCACTGCCACCGGGCACCGGGTACTGCGGGGTGAGGCAGCCGCCGAGATCCTTGACCTGCGGCGCCTTCTTGAAGGCGTCGCCCACCTGGCACGCCACCTTGTCGCCGCTGAGTCCCAGCGCGCTCGCGGCCTGCGGCCACGCCTGTGCCATTTCGAACTCCCAGTAGGGCCAGGTGTGCGTACCCGACGGCCGGTAGACGGCCTGCCCCGGGATGCCCAGCTTGTTGAGGCGGGAGGCGAACTGCTGGCTGGTGACCCGAGAGAGGACCTCCAGGCCCACGCCGGAGTAGTTGGTCGCCAACAGCGGGATGTCGGAGGGCTTGTCGTGGGGGCCCACCACGCCGTTGCCCGACGAGATGTACAGGCTGGTGCCCCGCAGCTTGGATGCGAGCACGTACGGGTCGTGCTCCTTCCAAGCCGGGTCGCTCGGCGGTCCGAACATCTTCATCGAGTCGTAGCCGCCGCCGTCGCGCAGGGCGAACTGGACGGCCTGCGGCATCCCGTACGACGACAGCTGGAGAATGCCCGAGAAGGACGCCGCGAACCGGTAGAAGCCGGGGTTGCGGGCAGCGAGCATCATCGCCGCCGACCCGCCCATCGACAGACCTTCGATGCCGCGCACGTCGGTGGATCGCCACTGTCCCTCGAGGATCGGCGGCAGCTCGTGGATCAGGAAGCTCTCCCACTGGTAGTTCTTACCGCGGTCGGGTTCCTTCCAGTCGGTGTAGAAGCTCGACTCACCGCCGACCGGCATGATCACGTTGACGTTCTTGTCCTGATAGAACTGCTCGGCGTTGGTGTTGATGAGCCAACCGCTCTGGTCGTCCTGCGCCCGCAGTCCGTCCAGCATGGTCAGCTGGGGGAACTTGGCGCCCGGGTTCGAGAACCAGTCGCGGGCCAGGAGGATCTGAACCTGGATGTCGGTGTTCATCGCGGGCGAGTGCACCCACAGCGCCACGCGGTGCGAGCTGTACCAGTACGTCTTGGTGACCACGGCCGGCGGTGCCGGCTTGGCCGGAGCGGGCTTGGCTCCCGGCTTGTCGCCGGGCTTGGCGTCCGGCTTGGCGGGGGCGGGCTTGGCGGCGCCCGGCTTGGGCGCGGGCTTGGGAGCCGGCTTGGCGGGCGCCTGCTGCGGCGGCTGGGGCGCCGGATCGGCGAGCGCGGGCCCCGCACCGGCGGCGACCATCGATACGGCCACGGCGAGACTCGCCGCGCCTCGTCTCGCGGTCGTCGTCTTGGTCCAGATCTTCACTGCGTACTCCTCACAAGTCCCCGGCCGTGCCTTCTCGCGCCCACGCGACACCGGGCGTCTCCCGTGTTTTTACACGGGAAATCCTCAGTTCGGTGCGCGCCACGCTGTGACTCGTGTGAATTATGTGACTGAAGTGTCTAAGACGTCCCGGAATGACGCGACCGAACCAGCCCCGCCCGGCCCCCCGCCCGGCCACAGTCGGCCCGACAACGGACTGAGCCGCGACATCGCGGATGCGATGTCGCGGCTCAGGCGAGATGTGCTCTAGCGCGCGGCCAGCGGGATCAGTTGAAGAATCCCCGGGCCTTGGCGTTCCACAGCATGTCGCTCCAGTAGCCCCAGGCGTGGGTGCCGTTGGCGGAGTACGACATCACCGGGACTCCCTGGACGAAGGCCGCAGCCTCGAAGGCCTTGGCCTGCGCGAACGCCAGGAGCTCGAGCGGCGTGCCCTTGAACAGGTCGTCGAAGGTGTTCTGCGGGTAGTTGTAGCGGCCGAACAGACCGTTACCCGAGCCGACGAAGATCTTGAGGCCGTGCATGCGGTTGATGAGCATGAACGGATCGTTCTGCGTCCAACGCGGGCTCCACGGCGGACCCCACATCGCGTCGATGTTCCACGGCTGCGGCTCCACGTCCAGCATGGCCAGACGGAGCGCGGTGCGCATGCCCGGCGCCGACAGCGTCAGGTAGCCCGACAGCGAGCCGGCCGCGTAGTAGAGGTCACGACGCTGCGCGGCGTGCGTCAGCGCGGCACCGCCGCCCATCGACAGACCCATGATGGCGTACTTGCCGCCCTTGCTCGCGAAGCCCTTGCTGCGCAGAGCCGGGACGAGGCGCTTGTCGAGCACGCAGCCCCACTTGTACGCCTTGCGCTGGCCGTTGAAGTTCGACGGCGCATCCCAGTCGGTGTAGAAGCTGGCGGGACCGCCCACCGGCATGACGACGTTGACGCCGCGATCGGCCATCGCGCGGGCGTTGGTCTCGATGTCCCAGCCGCTGCGGTCGTAGCGCGCACGCATTCCGTCCAGCAGGATCACCGTGCGGGTGTTGCCGGGCTTGCGCCAGGCCTGCACCTTCACCTGACCGGGGGCCATCGACTTGTTGCCGAAGGCGCCGTTGGTCGGCATGCCACAGGCGTCGATCCAGAACCCCGCGTACGACGCGGCGCTCGCCTGACCCGCTCCGATGGCGGTACCCATCAGCCCCATGGCAGTGAGCACTGCGACGAGGACCGCGGTGAACCGGCGATGGCCGGCCTGCGGTTTGCTCTTAGCTACGCGCATTGACTGCATTCTCCCTAACTCTGCTTTGCACTCACCGGCGGTCCTGAGACCACCTGTGAACCTCTTCGGCACGCGTGGGCACCGTCGTTGACGTCACAAAAGTCACATCTGCAACTGGATAGAGCGAGCCTATTCGACTCTCCCACCCTCACCAAACCCTGTGATCGCAATCACATCGCCTGGTCAGTCGACTTGTGCACAGCCGCTCCGCGGGCCTTCACCCTCGTTGCGGCCACGCCGTTTCTATCGTGCAACCGAGCAAGGACGTTACCGTTTCGATATCTGGCCCGCCAATCGGTGAGAGCTATCTGACACATGTCCGTCTCAGCTTCACCTGAGGCGGCTCTCAGTTATCCGAGGTCAGCCCCTTGGGCATCGCCAAGCCGCACCGCTCGATCTCGTATTTCGGTTCGCGGGCGATCCGGTAGGAATTGAACTCTGCGGCCTGCCGCAGATTGTGCCGGAATCGAGCGAATGTCCAGGTGCCCTTGTACGAGGCGAATCGCGCTTCGGTCATCGGGCAGGTCAGTGCCACGCGGGCCATCTTCACCTCGTCCCGGTCGATGAACGCCGGGAAACCCGAGACGCTTCCGCTCTCGGCGACCACCCACTCGGTCGGCAGATGCTTGTCGTGCCCGATGCGCCCGTCGGTCAGCCGCGGCGTGTGCGCCGCCAACGGATACGCCAGGCCCATCTGGTCCACCACCCGGACGTCGAGCGGAGCGTTCATACTCGTCATGCCGAGGTTGAGGAAGTACACCGTGGTCTGTCTCGGGATCCCGGGCTTCAAGTGCTCGGGCAGCGGAGCCACGTACCACTCGTCGAAGTTCGCCGACGGGAGGATCACCCCGCCTCCGGCGGCCTCGGTCTGCCGGATCTTCTCGACCATCGCGCGCATCCGCGGATACTCGAGGTAGTCCTCTGCGGTGACCGGGTTCTCGTTGCCCATGTTCGTCACATAGAAGCGACGCTCGTCGACGATGCCGTCGCGGCCGATGTCCATACCGGCGTTGGGCAGCACGGTCTGATTGACCGCCACCCCCCACCACACGGTGGTGACGACGCCGCCGAGCAGCAGCAGCCCGGCGCCGAGCTGGTACCGCGACCGCGCGCTGGAGAGCGAGGCGGGAATCGTCACCGGGATCACCATCACCGGCAGCAGCAGAATGAACAGCGGCGCCAGCAGGACGCGGCCGTGCATGAAGTCCCCGCCCTGCCGAATCCAGTACAGGCCGAGGATCAGCCCGGCCACCAGCGTCGTGACGACGACGGCGTTCTGGGACTGCACGTGGTCGACGGCCGACGACCACGTGCGACGGAGCCGCTGCATCGGCGGGACCGGCGGCGCCCCGAGGATCTCCGGCGCATCGGCATCGTCGGCGGGGGCCGCCGAGACGGCAGACGCCGCCCGAGGAGCCTCGCGGCGAGCCAGGTACGCGCCGACGGCGAGCAGTACGCCCGCCACGATCGCGACGATCACCGGCAGCAACAGGGTGTACGGGGTGAACAGGTTGTCCAGGTAGGCGAAGCCCTGCTTCCACTTGGAACCGCTCGCATCCTTCGCGATCGCCGGATTCGGCACCAGGACGGCGTAGTAGCCCATGCGGAAGATCTGATAGCCGATCGGGACGGCTCCCGCGACCACCACCATCGCCACACGCATGCGCCAGCCGATCCGCGAGACGAACAGCACCAGCAGGACCAGTCCGCCGAAGACCGTGATCTCCGGACGGATCAGCGGCGCCATGCCCGCGGTGAAAGCCAGGAGCAGGAAGGCGATCCGCGACCGCCGGCTCCCGTCGTCCGGGTCACGCCGGCCCCAGGCGAGGAACTGGCACCACAGCGCGGCGATCCAGAAGATCACCAGACCGTTCTCGAGGCCGGACGTGGCGAAGTCGCGCGCGGGCGGAATCACGATGTACACGATCGCGCCCAACGGCAGCAGCAGTGTGAGCCCCGGCCCGAGCACCCGGCGACCGTACAGGCGCGCCGTGCCGTACATGGCGAGCGGCAGCGCGGCCACCGACAGCACCAGCGCCACCCAGAGTGCGACGTACTCGGTGTGCTCGGCGCCGGTCACCCAGCTCCAGAACCAGATCAGGTAGGTCCACGCGGTGGAGGTGTTGGCCTCCACCCGTTCACCGGCGTTGAAGACCGGTCCGTTGCCCGCGAGGAGGTTGCGCACGGTGCGCAGGACGATGAGGCCGTCGTCGGCGATCCAGCGGCGCTGCCACGCACCGATCGCGAACAGCACGGTGACGGCGAGGGCTCCGATCGAGAAGCTGGCGATCGGTGCGATCAGCCTGCGCCGGTCGCCGCGGTTCGCGGGCCGTCCGCCGTCGCGGGGCTCGTCGAGGGCCTCCGGGCCATCGGGGTCGTCGGAGACGACCGGGATCACCGTCGTCGGATCATCGGACCGGGACTCATCAGAGCGGGACATAGACCGCAACACCCACCAGCACGACCCACGCCACCGCAAGGAATTGCAGCACCCGATCGCCGAGCGCGATGTCCTCCGGCTCGCCGGCCTGGCCGCCGTCGACGTCGACGGCGTAGCGGAGGATCGCGACGGTGAACGGCACCATCGAGATGGCGTAATAGACGTTCTGCGAGTGGATGCCGTCGAAGGCCCACAGTCCGTAGCAGAGGACGACGGCGGTGGCCGAGAGCGTCCACACGAACCGCAGGTACGTAGTGGTGTAGTACTCGAGCGACTTGCGGATCTTGGCCCCGGTGCGCTCGGCCAGCTGCAACTCGGCGTAGCGCTTGCCCGCGGCCATGAACAGCGAACCGAAGGCCATCACCAGCAGGAACCACTTGGACAGGTCGATCTCGGCGGCCACGCCGCCGGCGATGGCGCGCAGCAGGAAGCCCGACGACACGATGCAGATGTCGACGACGGCCTGGTGCTTGAGCCCGAAGCAGTAACCGAGTTGCACGCCCAGGTACACCGCGATCGTCACGGCCGTCTGCCAGTTGGCGATGAACGCGATGCCGATCGATCCGGCGGCCAGCACCACGGCGAGCACGAAGGCGAGGTTGCGCGGCACCACGCCCGCCGCGATGGGCCGGAAGCGCTTGGTGGGATGGTTGCGGTCGGCTTCCACGTCGAGAGCGTCGTTGATGAGGTAGATCGACGACGCGACCAGGCAGAACGAGATGAACGCGATGCCGACGTTCAGCATCCGGTCCGAATCCTTGAGGACCTCGGTTCCGGCCGCCAGCGGCGCCGCCAAGACCAGGACGTTCTTCACCCACTGGCGCGGGCGGAGTGCCTTGATCAGACCCGTCGCCAGATTCTTCGGCGGACCGGGGACGCCGTGCTCGATCGGCTCCTCGCTCATCGGTGCTTCCTCACTTGCTCGAGTCTCGGTTGCGGGATTGTGCATCGGCGGCGATCACCGCTCCCGCGGTCACTGCACCGACAAGAGCGCCGGCGGCCACATCGGAAGGGTAATGGACACCCAGAACCAGACGCGAAAGCAGCATCGGCGGAACCACCGCAGCGGGCACCAGCACCTGCGCGACGGGACTGCCCGCGGCCCGCCCCAGCAGAATCGCCGCAGCGGTGGTGGACGTGGCGTGACTGGACGGGAAACTCAGCCTGCTGGGGGTCCCGACGCCGACGCGGATGTCGGGGTGGCTCGGACGCCTGCGGCGCACCACGCGCTTGATCACCACGGACGCGGCATGCGCCACGAATGCGCCGGCACCGGCTTCCAGGTAGCGGCGGCGCGCGACCTCGTCGCCACGTCGGTGCGCGGCGTAGGCGCCGGCCCCGGCGAGCGCCAGCCAGCCCAGCGAGTGCTCTCCGAAATGCGAGAGTCCGCGTGCGCCGGAGAGCACGCCGGGCCGGTCGGCGATCGCCGACTGAACGGCCACCAGCATCGCCGCCTCGCCGGTCGCGGGTTCCGGCGCGGCGATCTGATCAATCGATTCCGAAGACACGGGCCCAGCTCTCCTTGCTCACCAGATCGTCATGTGCGGCGCGGTACTCGTCCCGCTTCGCGTCGAACTCATCGCGCAAACGCTTGACGAGAGCCGCCGACTCCCTTGCCAACGACAGCATCTTGTCGCGATCACGCTGGCGGTAGACCACCCCGCGACCGTCGGCGGTGGTGACGGTGACGCCGTCGACCCGGCCGAGCGAGAACCAGCGCGCCTCGATGGGCGGATAATTGGCCTGCGGGACGCTGTGATGCCGGGGATCGGCCGGGCGCACGTTGTTCACGACCGCCGCGGCGAGTGCCTTCACCTTCGCGACCGGGCCGGTGGGGACGTCTGCGCCCAGCGCCGTGGCCTCCCCAGTGGCGGTCGGCAGGTCGGTGGCCGAGGGAAGCACCACCGCGTCGGGGTAGCCCTTGCGGATCTGCGCCACCTTGCCCAGGGCGGTGGGCAGCAGCGACCGGATGTGCTCCGGCCCGGCGAGGAAGTCGCGGATCGCCTCGTTCTGGATGGCGACCGTGGAGTACTCCAGGCACAGGAGGTGCTTCGCGGTGGCCTTGGCCATCGACTTGAGGATGCCGTCGATGGAGCCGTCGGTGTAGATCGACGCGACCACCAGGCGGTTGCGCAGATGGAAGTACGCCTGCCAGTCGATGGCGTCGTCCTTGTCGCTCCACGCCATATGCCAGATGGCGATGCCCGGGATGGTCGCGGTCGGATAGCCCGCCCGCTCGGCACGGAGCGCGAACTCCCAGTCGTCCCACTTGATGAACAGGGGCATCGGCAGGCCGATGGTCTCCGCGACCTCGCGGGGGATCATGCACATCCACCAGCCGTTGCCCTCGACGTCGATGCGCCGGTGCAGGTTCTTGGAGTTCTCGCGATCGCTGAGCGGATACTCGGCGAAATTGTGGTCGTACTCGACGAACGGAGCGGCGGTCCACATGAACCGGTTGCGGTCGATCACCTCCCCCATGCAGTGCAGATGGCTGCGATCCTGCAGGTTCAGCATCTGACCGCCGACCAACATCGGCGACTTGGCGAAGCGCGACATCGCGAGCGCACGCAGGATCGAGTCCGGCTCGATCATGATGTCGTCGTCCATGTACAGGATGTACGGGCTGTCGGTGAGCCGCAACGCCTCGTACATGATGCGCGCGTAGCCGCCCGACCCACCGAGATTGCCCTGGTCGAAGATGTGCAGACGATCACCGAGGCGCTCGGCGGCGGCCGAGTAGCCGTCCTCGTCGACCACCTTGCGGGTGCCCTGGTCGGGCATCAGGACGGCGTCGATCACGGCGTCGACCATCGGGTCCGAGGTCAGCGCGCTCAATGCCGCGACCGCGTCGGCCGGGCGGTTGAAGGTCGGAATGCCCACGGTGACGCGGTCGGTGCCGGCCTGTGCGGGCTCGATCGGTGCATACCACCCGGCCGAGAGGATCTCGGTGTCCGTGTCGGTGGTGATGTCGAACCAGATCCAGCCGCCGTCCTCGAACGGGCCGAGGTCGGTCTGAAACTCGAACACGCCGGTCCCGTCGTCCCCGAGCGGAACCAGATCGCCGCCGATCGCGATACGGGAGCCGTCGATCTTGGATCGGTAGAGGTCCACGCGCGCATTTCCGCGCACCTCGACGCGCAGGACCACCGAGTCCAGGACGCTCCAGCGGCGCCAGTACGAGGCGGCGAAGGCGTTGAAGTAGGTCGCGAAGCTGATCTCCGAATCGGCGCCGAGCCGCACGCTGGTGCGGTCGGGCGCGTGGGCGCGCGAGGCGTTGCTCGGCGACTCCACGAGGTACAGCGACCGAACGTCCAGCGGTTCACCGGGACGCGGGAAGATCACGCGCTGAAGCAGGCTGACCGCTCCGGATTGCTGTGCCTGAGTCATCGGGCCGCTCCCTCGGCCAGCGGCGCACCGTCGCGCAGGTGCGGCGCCAGCGTGTTGTCGAACATGGTCAGCGCGCTGGCGATGGCCATGTGCATGTCCAGGTACTGGTAGGTGCCGAGGCGACCGCCGAAGAGCACCTTGGACGAGGCCGCCTCGGCTTTCGCCAATTCGCGGTAGGCGTTCACCATGGCGCGATCGTCCGGGGTGTTGATCGGGTAATAGGGCTCGTCGTCGTCCTTGGCGAAGCGGCCGTACTCCCGCATGATGACGGTCTTGTCGGTCGGATAGCTCTTCCGCTCCGGGTGGAAGTGGCGGAACTCGTGGATCCGCGTGAACGGCACGTCGGCATCGTTGTAGTTCATCACCGGGGTGCCCTGGAAATCGCCGGTCGGCACCACCTCGAGCTCGAAATCGAGCGTGCGCCAGCCGAGCCGGCCCGCCGAGTAGTCGAAGTAGCGGTCCAGCGGGCCGGTGTAGACGACGGGTGCGTCGGGACTCGCGGCGCGCAGCTCGTCGCGGACGTCGAACCAGTCGGTCGACAACCGCACCTCGATGCGCTCATCGGCCGCCATGTTCTCCAGCCACGCGGTGTAGCCGTCCACCGGCAGACCCTCGTAGGTGTCGTTGAAGTAGCGGTTGTCGAAGTTGTAACGGACCGGCAGACGGGTGATGTTGCCCGCCGGGAGGTTCTTCGGATCGGTCTCCCACTGCTTGGCGGTGTAGTGCTTGATGAATGCCTCGTAGAGGGGACGGCCGATCAGGCTGATCGCCTTCTCCTCGAAGTTCGCCGCCGCATCGGTGTCGACCTCGGACGCCTGTTCGGCGATCAGCGCACGCGCCTCGTCGGGGGTGAAGTAGCGGCCGAAGAACTGGGACACCAGGCCCAAGCCCATCGGGAACTGGTAGGCCTGGCCGTTGTGCATCGCGAAGACTCGATGCTGGTAGCCGGTGAAGTCGGTGAACTGGTTGACGTACTCCCACACACGCTCGTTGGACGTGTGGAACAGGTGCGCGCCGTACTTGTGGATCTCGATGCCGGTCTCCGGCTCCGCCTCCGAGTACGCATTGCCACCGATGTGGTCACGCCGTTCGACGACGAGCACTCGCTTCCCCAGTTGCGTCGCTGCGCGTTCGGCGACGGTCAAGCCGTAGAAACCCGAGCCGACCACGATCAAGTCGTAGGTGCTGTTGTTCGTCACGACTGTTCAGCCTATCGGACCGATCCTGAGTATTCCCGCAGCGAGCACGCGCGACGGCCCGCCCGGCGGTGTGAGATTCGTCCGTGAAAGAGGCCGTGAGAACCGTCAGCCCAGGCCGTCCCGCGTGGGGAAACCGAGCGCGGCGAGGCCGCCCGCGTTCAGGAAGTCGGTCAGCGACTGGCCCATCAGCGCGTGCACGCCGGTGAGCGGGCTGAAGTAGATGACGCCGTTCTCCAGCACCTGCACCAGACCCGGCAGTCCCTTGCCGTCGGTGAGCAGTTCCGGTTTGGCGACGGTGCCCGTGGAGCCCTGCGAGTTGTCGCTGCGCTCCAGATTCACCTGCTTCAGATCCACCTGCTTCGCGGTGAGCTGCTTGAGTCCCTCGGTGACCAGTTTCTCCAGCATCGGGGTGACCTCGCCCACGATGCCGGTCACGTCGGGCAGTCCCACCGCCGACAGCCCGGGCACGATCTGGTTGAGGACGGCGCCCAGCGGGCTGAGGTCGAGCAGTCCCCCTCCCGGCGAGTCCGGTCCCACCTGCGGCTTGACGATCTTCGGCATCGATTTCTGGCCCCGCACGGAGAACCAGTCCGATTTCAGTTGCAGCTTGACCCGCGCGTCGTTGCCCGAGGCCTCCACCGTTCCGCCGGTGCCGGTCACCCGGACCTTGACGACGCGGCCGCCGCCTTCGCCGAGACCGTTGGCCTCGATCACCTCGAAGCTCTTGAGCGACCCGACGCCGAACGCGGAGCCGATGCTCGACGCGCTGACGGTCGCGGACCACGAGTGGTCGGGTGCGATGGAGTCGCCCGCATCGCGGACGGCCGGGAAGAGTCCGCCCGCGGTGTACCCGCCGGTGGAGGCCGAGAACTCGGTGAGAGCGGGTTTGCCGTTCAGCAACCGGATCTGCCCGGCGGTGGCGTCGGCGGCCCGGCTGGTCCGGGGATCCTCGCCGGAGGCGCCGTGATACATCTGGGACGCCTGGGTGTTGTCGATCTTGCGACCCGCGGCCAGTCCGGCCAACACATAGGAGCGCGCCGCGACCGCCTGCGCCTTGAGGGCCTCGAATCCGCCGGTGTCACCCCAGGACGGCATCGACTCCTTGGGGATCACACCCTTGACGTAGTCGTCCACGTGCAGCTTGTTGTAGACGCCGCCCGGACCGATGCCGATGGAGCCGCGGTACTTGTCGCCCCCGTTGCAGAAGGTCAGCAGTTCCTGGTCCGGCCGGTTGGTCCCCGGGTTGATCGGGTCCACCTGCGTGGCCGGAACAGTGCTGACGACGGCGCCGCCGCAGCCGTCGGTAATCGTGGCCGTACCCCCGGACAGGCTGACCGCCTGCCCGGGAGCGACCGTCTGCGTGCCTACGCGCATTCCGGCAGCCGCATGAACACCGACCGACGCCTTCTCGCTCAGCGAGACCGTGACGTCGGGGGTGCTCACCTTCCCCGCGACTGTGTTTCCGTAGTAGTGCCGGAGGATCTGATCCGCCGACCACCCCTGCTTCGCGTAGCCGTACGCACCCCACTGGCCCAGACCGCGTCCGTGCCCGTGCCCGTGCCCGTCGAGGACGATCGGCGTGTTCGCCGCCAGGGCGACCCCGTCGGAGGAGAACACGTCGGTGCCGCCGACGACCAGACCACCCGCGAGCAACGCGGGCGCCAGGCCCAGGGCAGCGAAGGTCAGAGTTCGCTTCTTGGCTCGGCTCGGTCGAACATTCGGCAACTGCACAACCCCTTATGGCGGGACCACTGCATGCGTGTGGCCCGTGTGACTAGTGGGACTCCTGTGACAGTAGTGACCAGACTGCGGACACGACAAGTTCAGACGGTCACAACCGAGTCACGCTTTTAGAACCAGCGTTCGAGGACCTGGGCGACACCGTCGTCGAGGTTCGACGAAGTCACTTCGTCGGCCGCCTCCGCCGCTGCCGGATCGCCGTGCCCCATCGCCACGCCGTGCGCCGCCCACCGCAGCATCTCGGCGTCGTTGGGCATGTCGCCGAACGCTATCGGTGCCCGTCCGTCGACGTCCGAATGCTCCACGAGCCACGCGAGCCCTGCGGCCTTGTGCGTTCCGGCCAGTGAGAACTCGATCAGGCCGGTGTCGATCGAGAAGGTGATCTCCGCCAGGTCGCCGACGCGCGGCGCCACCGCCTCCGCCATCGCGCGCGAGGACATGCTCGGCATTCGTGCCAGCAGCTTGACCGCAGGCGACGCGGCGACCTCGTCCTGGCTCACATAGACGTGATCGGCATTGAGCCAGGCGTGTTCGTAGCCCGGCGTCGCGACGAACGGCGGCGTCGCGGTGTCGTAGGCGGAGCCTCCGGCCCGCTCCGCGGCGAGCCCGCATCCCGGCAGTACGTCCGCGCAGATCTCGGCGATCCGAGCGAGTGCGCCCGGTTCGAGGGTCGCGGCGTGCAGCACCGTGTCGGTGGCGACGTCATACACGATGGCGCCGTTGGCACAGACCGCGTAGCGCACGGCGGCGGGGGTGTCCGCGAGTTGATCGGTGATCTCGGGAATCCAGCGTGGCGGGCGACCGGTAGCCAGAACCAGTTCGACGCCGCGCTCACGGGCGCGGCGCAGCACCGAGACCGTGCGGCCGGAGATCCGGTTGTCGTCGTCGATCAGGGTGCCGTCGACGTCCGAGGCGATCATCGTCGGAGTCGGCGAGTCGGTGGTCATTCGGATCGGCTCCCCCGTTTGGCTGCGCGACGTCGCGCCTTCTCCGCTGCTTCCGCGTCCTCGATCACCAGTGCCTCCGCGGGTGTCGGCGCACTGCCGCCGAGTCTCTCCGGCAACCAATCGGCACCGGCGGGCGCCTCCGGGTACCGGTCCTGCACCCGGTGCAGAAGGACGGTCATCGTCTCGCGCAGTCGGGCCGTGCCCACGGCGGGATCCTCGTCGGCGGAGAAGGTCATCGGCGCACCGAACTCGACGTCGATCGGGATGCGATGGAATCCGATCCGGCGCTTGGCGCCCTTGGTCCATTGCCGCTGTGCGCCCCAGACGATCGTCGGGATCACGGGTACGCCGGCCTCGGCCGCCATCCGCACAGCTCCCGACTTGAACTCCTTGAGTTCGAAGCTGCGGCTGACCGTCGACTCGGGGTACACGACGATGAGTTCACCGCCGCGAAGCGCGTCGACGGCGGATCGATATGCGTCCCCGCCCGCTGAACGGTCCACCGGCACCGCCCTGGCGTGTTTGACGAGAAATCTCATGATGCCCAGGTCCATCACTTCGGACTTGATGAGGTACCGCCCGCGTCGACCGCGCCGGTGGAGCCCCAGACCGGCCGGAATGAAGTCCACGTAGCTGGTGTGGTTGATCACCACGACACCCCCGCCCGCGGCGGGAACGTTCTCGAGGCCGAAGTAGCGACGCCGAACCCCCTGCGCCAGCATGATCGATCCGGCGATCCCCTCGAGGGTTCGATAGACCGGCTCCATCGTCAGTCCGCATCTCCGGACGCCTCGCGCCGAGCCCTCTTCGCCGCCTTGGCCTCGGCATCCGCGCGGTCCATCGCGTTGGCCTCCTCGAGCGTGGGGGCACCGCCGCCGCGCGCCGCGGGCACCCAGAACTCACCCGCCGGGTACTCGCCGTAGCCGTCCTGCAGTTCGGTGAGCTTGGCCCGCATAGAGTCGAACAACCGCTGAGTCAGTTCCTCCGGCGTGCCCTCCGGCCTCAGGGGCTCGCCGACCCCGACCATGATCTTGAATCCGGTCCGGCCCAGCTGCCGCGGATGTCCCTTGGTCCAGATCCGCTGCGCTCCCCAGATGATGGTCGGGATGATGGGCGCGCCCGACTCCAGCGACATCCGCGCCGCTCCGGACTTGAACTCCTTGAGTTCGAAGCTCCGGCTGATCGTCGCCTCCGGGTAGACGCCGACCAACTCACCGCGCTTGAGGTAGTCGACGGCGTCGCGATAACTCTGCGCACCGTTGGCGCGATCGACCGGGATGTGCTTCAGGGACCGCATGATCGGTCCGCCGACGGCGTTGTCGAAGACCTCTTTCTTGGCCATGAAGCGGACGTACCGCCGCGGCTTCTGCAGGAATGCGGGAATGCCCGCGAAGGTGAAGTCGAGGTAGCCGGTGTGGTTGATGGCCACCACCCCGGGACCGTGGGCCGGCATGTTCTCCACACCGGAGATATCGAACTTCAAGCCCTGGGCGAGCCAGAGCAGACGGGCGGTGGACACGACTCCGGCGTACACGGGTTCCATGTCAACAGAGCTTAGTCACCGGCTCCGACACCGCAGGACTCCGTCGTCGCCGGCTCCCGCGCTCATGCGAGCGATCGACTGATCACCAGCCGCTGGATCTGGTTGGTGCCCTCGAAGATCTGAGTGATCTTCGCTTCGCGCATGAATCGCTCCACCCGGAAGTCGCGCGTGTAGCCGTTGCCTCCGAACACCTGGACCGCGTCGGTGGTCACCTTCATCGCCGCATCCGTCGCCACCAACTTGGCCACCGACGCATTGCGCGAATACGGCAGTCCGGCGTCTCGGCGCCGTGCCGCGTCCAAGTACGTCGCCCTCGCCGAGTCGACGGCCGCGGCCATGTCCGCGAGCAGGAAGCCGAGCCCCTGGTGGTCGATGATCTTGCGGCCGAAGGTCTCGCGCTCCTTGGCGTAGGCCACCGCTTCGTCGAGGGCCGCCTGTGCGATGCCGGTCGCGACCGCCGCGATGCCGAGGCGTCCCGAGTCCAACGCACTGAAGGCGATCTGGAGTCCCTGGCCCTCCGCACCGATCCGGCGCTCGGCCGGCACCAGCGCACCGTCGTACCGGGCGGAGGTGGTCGGCACGGCGGCCAGGCCCATCTTCTCCTCGGGGCGCCCGAAGCTGAGGCCCTCCGTGCCGTCCGCCACGAGGAAGCAGGAGATTCCCTTGGACCCCTCGCCGGTCCGGGCGAACAGGTTGTAGAAGTCCGCGACGCCGCCGTGGGTGATCCACGCCTTCTCGCCGGTGATCCGGTAGTCGTCGCCGACCGCCTCCGCGCGGCATGCCAGGGCCGCGGCATCGGATCCGGCCTGCGGTTCGGACAGACTGTACGCACCGATGCTCGCCCCGCCGAGCATCTCCGGAAGCCAGCGTTCCTGCTGTTCCCGGGTGCCGAAGGCGAACAGCGGATGACATGCCAGGCTGTGCACGCTCACTGCGACGCCGACCGCCGCCCAGCGCGCCGCGATCTCCTCGAGTACCTGCAGGTACACCTCGTACGGTTGGCCTCCGCCGCCCCACTCCTCGGGATACGGGAGGCTGAGCAGCCCCGCCTCGCCGAGCTTCGCGAACACGCCCTCCGGATACTTCTCCGCCTTCTCGTGCTCGTCGACGATCGGAGCGAGCACCTTGTCCGCGATGTCGCGCGTCAGGTCGATCAGATCGCGGGCTTCTTCGGTCGGCAGCAGGCGGTCGACGGGCACGTCGGACTCCTCGGGATTCGAAAGCGAACAGTACTGGGAACGGTTTCAGAGTACTGCCGGGCCGGCAGTACTACAAGACAAGGAGCAGTACCCCTGGTCAGTACTATCGAACCCATGTCCGCGCCGACCGATCCCGACTTCGCCACGCGACGCCGCTCGCAGTTGTTCGACGAGTTGCTCGCGATGTTCCTCGAGGAGGGCTTCGCCCACTTCACCCTCGACGCCATCGCCGGGCGCCTGCGGTGCTCCAAGTCGACGCTCTACACGCTCGCCGCCAGCAAGGGCGAACTGGTCCGCGCGACCACCATCCACTTCTTCCGCCGGGCCACCGACGACGTCGAGGCCGCCGTAGCGGAGGCCGCGTCGCCGCGCGAGAAGATCACCGCCTATCTGGAGGCGGTGGGCGACGCACTCGGCGGGGCCTCGCCTGCGTTCATGACCGATCTCGCCGCCTTCGCTCCGGCGAGAGAGGCGTACGAGCAGAACACCCGGATCGCGGCGGCGCGCGTGCGGGAGCTGATCGACGAGGGCGTCGCCACCGGCCAGTTCCGGGACGTGCACGCGGCTTTCGCCGCCGACCTGGCCGCGACCGCGATGGTCCGGATCCAGCAGGGCGACGTGCGCGCGGCCACGGGCCTCGACGACGCCGGCGCCTACCGCGAATTGGCGGCGCTCCTCACAGCGGGGATCAGCGCCTGACCCGGATCATCCGCGGCCAGGTCAGCGCCCAGGCGACCGGTCCGGCCATCGCATCCAGAAGTCCAACTCGAGCGGTCCGGTGCCGGGTTCGGCCCGGTACGGCTCGAAGTCGGTGATCCCCTCCGCGGCGAGCACGTCGTCGTCGATCAGGCACCGGCCGGTGAACTCCGCCGCGGGCTTGGTCAGGACCGCGTACGCGGCGTCGCTCATGATGTCGGCACTGCGCGCACCCCGGAGCATCTCCTCGCTGAGGAGATTGCGGACCGCCGCGGTCGCGATCGAGGTCCGGGGCCACAACGTGTTCGCGGCGATGCCGTCCGCGGCGAGCTCCCGCGCGAAGCCGAGCGTCAGGATGGTCATGCCGAACTTCGACACGGTGTACGCCGCCCCGACCTGATCGAACCATTCGGGCGCGAGGTCCACCGGGGGCGAGAAGGTCAGGATGTGCGGGTTCTCCGACTTCCGCAGGTGCTCGATCGCCGCCTTCGAGAGTGCGAACGTGCCGCGCGCGTTGATGTCCTGCATGAGGTCGTACTTCTTCATAGGGATGTCGTCGGTGGCGGTGAGATCGATCGCCGATGCGTTGTTGACCACGATGTCTATGCCGCCGAACCGCTCCACCGTCTGCGCCACGGCGCCGGCGACGGACTCGTCGTCGCGGACGTCGCCCACGATCGGCAACGCCCGCCCGCCGGCCTCCTCGATCGCCGCGGCCGCGGTGTAGATGGTCCCGGGGAGCTTCGGGTGCGGCTCGGCCGTCTTGGCGAGCAGCGCGATGTTCGCGCCGTCGCGCGCCGCGCGAATCGCGACAGCCTCGCCGATGCCGCGGCTGCCGCCGGAGATGATGAGCGTCTTGCCGCGCAGTGAACCCGTCTCGGTCATGGTCGCCTTCCTGTCCACCGATCCGAGCCGTGACGGCCCAGATCGATCGTTCGTATTCGATCCGAACGTAGAAGGCTCGGACGCGTTCCGTCAATAGCCCGATCCACGCACTTCAAGCCCGTTAAAACAGACCGTCAGTCCTTTCGTGAACCGCTCCGATCGCACACGGCAGATTTAGTATCCTTAAATCCATGAACGATGATTCGGCGTCGGCCGCCACTATCGAAGCCGAGCTGGGATCGCGGATCCGAGCGGCACGCCTAGCTCAGCGGCGGACTCTCCGCGATCTCGCCGCGGCGGTCGGCGTCAGCACGGCCACGCTCAGCTTGATCGAGAACGGGCGATCCGGGCTTCGCGTGGCTCGGCTCGCCCGGATCGCCGACGCACTCGGACTTCCGCCGGCGGCGCTCCTGTGCCCCGAAGTCCCCGAACCGCCGGCTCCGGGGCCGCCCACAGCCGGCGGCATCCTGCCCGACGACGGCGACTGGCGACGGTACCGCCCACTCGTCCTCGATCCCGTTCTCGCCGCAGCGCTCGACGAGATCGTCGAAGTGGGATACCACGGCGCGACCATCCGCAGCATCGCGAACCGGTGCGGAAGCACGGTCTCGGCTCTCTACACCAGGTATGAGAACAAGCAGCACATCCTGATGACGCTGCAGGAGCTCGCCGTCAGCGCGGCGACCGACCGCGGCGCCGTCGCCCGCGCGGACGGCCGGAACCCCGTCGAACGCTTCTGCTTCCTGGTGGAGCATCTGGCATTGCTGCACACCTACCGGCGCGAGCTCGCGTTCATCGGCACCAGCGAACTGCGCAGTCTCGATCCGGAGAATCGGCGCCGGATCGCCGGACGCCGCACCGATCTGCAGCACATGGTGGACGAGGAGGTCGACGCCGCCGTGCGCGCGGGGCGGTTCCACCCGGACCATCCGCACGAGGCCTCGCGCGCGGTCGTGACCATGTGCACGGCGATCTCCGGCTGGTGGCGACCGGGCGGCCCGTTGTCGCCGGAGCGGGTGGCACAGTTGTACGTCGGCTTCGCACTTGACCTGATGCGCGCCGATCCGCGATAGCGACGCCGGTCACGGCGCGACGATCTGCCCCCACCGCCGACCGTGCTCGGCGATACCCTGGAACAACAGCCCCTGCGCCACCCGAAAGGCAGCACCCCGTGCAGATCACCAGCATCGGCCACGCCGGATTCCACATCCAGACCGCAGCCGGATCGATTCTCTGCGATCCCTGGGTCAACCCCGCGTACTTCGCCTCCTGGGTGCCCTTCCCCGACAACTCCGATCTGGACTGGAAGGCGCTCGGCGACTGCGACTACCTGTACGTCTCGCACCTGCACCGCGACCACTACGACGAGCAGAACCTGCTCGAGAACGTGAACAAGGACGCGACCGTGCTGCTGCCGGACTACCCGGTGCCGGATCTGCGCCGCGAGCTCGAACGCCTCGGCTTCACGAAGTTCGTCGAGACGCAGGACTCCACGAAGCACACCGTCTCGGGACCCAAGGGCGATCTGGACATCATGATCATCGCGCTCCGCGCGCCCGCCGACGGCCCCATCGGCGACTCCGGTCTGGTGGTCGACGACGGCGAGACCGTCTGTTTCAACATGAACGACGCCCGCCCGATCGATCTCGACGTGATCGCCGACGAGTTCGGCCGCGTCGATGTGCACCTGCTGCAGTACTCCGGCGCCATCTGGTACCCGATGGTCTACGACATCCCCCGCAAGTCGAAGGCCAACTTCGCGATGCAGAAGCGCCAGCGCGGCATGGACCGCGCACGCTCGTACATCGAGCAGGTCGGTGCCACGTGGGTGGTCCCGTCGGCCGGGCCGCCGATGTTCCTGGACGACGACCTGTTCGGTCTCAACGATTTCAACACCGGCAGCGATGCCGACAAGGCCAGCATCTTCCCCGATCAGGCGGAGTTCCTGGAACAGATGCGCACGCACGGCACCGACGACGGGGTCAAACACCGCGGACTGATGATGGTCTCCGGGTCGGCGGCCGACTTCGCGGGAGACGAACTTCGCGAGATCGTGCACCCGTATCCCCCGGAGACGGTTTTCGGCGAGAACAAGAAGGCCTACCTGGAGGCGATGAAGGAGAAGTTCGCTCCGGTCATCGCCGCGCAGAAGGCCACCTGGGCCTCGCCCGACGGACCGTCGCTCCTGGAACCGCTGCGCGAGAAGTTCGAGCCGATCATGAAGCAGTCGGACCTGATCTGCGACGGCATCGGCTACCCCGTCGGTCTGGTGGTGGGAGAAGAGACGTACGTGCTCGACTTCCCCAAGCGAACGGTGCGGATGCGCGAGGACGGCGACGGCAAGTACCGGTACGGATTCCGGATCGCCCCCGAGTTGGTGCGCACGGTGCTGCGCGACGACGAACCCGACTGGGTGAACACCATCTTCCTCTCGACCCGGTTCACCACCTGGCGGATCGGCGGATACAACGAGTACCTGTACACCTTCTTCAAGTGCCTCACCGATGAGCGCATCGCCTACGCCGACGGCTGGTTCTCCGAGGCGCACGACGACTCGGCGTCCATCGAGCTCGACGGGTGGGAGATCCAGCGCCGCTGCCCGCACCTGAAGGCCGATCTGAGCAAGTTCGGCGTGATCGAGGGCGAGAAGCTCACGTGCAACCTGCACGGCTGGCAGTGGGATCTGGCGAGCGGGCGCTGCCTGACGTCGAAGGGACACGAGCTGCGAGCACAGCGTGCCGAGCCCTAGTCCGGACGCCCCCAGCCGGTGCTATGCCGGCCGTTCACTGGCCGAGCGGAGGGCTGAGCGGCGGGAACGGTTCCAGGAGGCCGGCCTCGAGCTGTTCGGCACCCTCGGCTTCTCCTCCGTCACGGTCTCGGCGCTGTGCGCCGAGGCCGGATTGTCGCGGAGACAGTTCTACGAGGAGTACTCGAGCCGGGAGGCGTTGCTCGCCGAGGTCTACGACAAGATCCAGGAACACGCACGCAAGACTGTCGTCGACGCGGTGCGGGCGCTCGGGGAGACGAATCCCCGCGAGGCGGCGCGCGCGGCGATGAGCGCCTACATCGACACGATCGCGACCGATTCGCGAGCTATCCGATGCTCCTTCATCGAGGTCGTCGGCGTCTCCGCCGAAGTGGAACGGCGTCGTCTCGCCGGTCGTGTGACATGGGCGCGGTTCATCGCCGACACGATTTCAACGATCCCGGGAACCACGCGAAAAGACGTCGACTACGCCGCGACTGCCTTCATCGGCGCGCTGACCTCGGTCGTTCACCGCTGGGGGACGGCACAGGAGCGTCCGGACCGGTCGGAGATCGTAGATCTGCTGTCGGACATACTCGTTCACATCGCAATCGACCGCACTGACTAGTGCACACAGCCGGTTAACCGTGATAGCTTTGGCACAGGTTCTGAGACGCTAGAGTCTCACACCGCGTGCTCGGTCCGGGTGGAATCGGGGCTCTTGGGAGGGAGCTGCTCGGATCGCCGGAGGGCGCGGCGCCGGTTTGGGGGAGAATCCGCAAACTGCGCCGCGCTTTCTCTTGCCGCAGGTCAGGACGGATTCAGCACACCGGTCGCGACCAGGACCGCATAACCGATGAAGGCCACGGTGTCGATCAGCGCGTGCGCCAGGACCAGCGGCCAGAGCCGCCCCGTCGCCTGATACCAGCGTCCGTACACCAGACCCATCACGAGGTTGCCCGCACCGGCCCCGATGCCCTGGTACAGGTGGTAGCCGCCGCGCAGAAGCGCGGACGACGCCAGCGCACCCCGCTCTCCGACGCCCAACTGCCGTAGCCGGGTCATGAAGTAGCCGACCACGACGACCTCCTCGGCGAACCCGTTGCCGAACGCCTTCATCGCCAGAACCGGGATCCGCCACCACAGACCGTCGTCCGGCGCCGCCACGAGCTGCGAATTCCAGCCCATCGCCTGAGAGAACGCGACCAGCGCCAGACCGGGCAGTCCGATGATCGCCGCCAGGACTGCGGCGGGCGGCACATCCGCACGCACGGGCCGCCCGAGGCCGATCCGCCGAAGGCCGATTCCGCTGCGCCACAGCAGGTACGCGCCCAACCCACCGATCGCCAGCAGGCGGACCACGCTCATCGACTGACGGATCACGTCGATCGCGGCCACCGACGAGCTCACCGGGTTGAGGGCGACCGTCGTGTCGCCGATGCCCGCGGTGAGAGCGTTCTCCGCCAACGACAGCACCGCGTACACGGCCGAGAACCCGAAGGTGAGAACGCCGACGAGGATCAGTTCGACGACGATCGCACGCCGTTCGCGGCGGTCGTCGACGCGTCCCACGGCAGGCGCGGGCGGGTGGACGAAAGCCCGCAGAAGTCCGCGGATGCCGCCCGCCTCAGAACTCACCGCTCCAACGGTAGCGGCAGCACTGAGGCGATGCGTTCAGTCCTCGCCGAAGCAGGGATGCAGGGCCAGCGAGTGAATCGCCGCGGACAGTTCCGGGATGCGGGAGACCGGGCGGGCGAACGGCATCCGCACGTCTTCATCGCGATTGCCGACCTCCACGCGGAAGGTGATGCCGAACCGGTCCAGGCGCAGCGGCCGGGCGCGCCCGCCTCGGACGTGGTCGGGCAAGCGCTGAGCGAGTTGGCAGATGAGGTCCTGGTGATCGGCGTCCAGGTGCACCAGCCAGTCGTTCTCGAACTCCCAGAACAGATCCGGACTCGCGGCGGCGAGCGCGTCCACGTCGACGCCGCCCGCCCCGGTCGACGTCGCGATGACAGCCGACTCGAGCGCCATTCGCATGAGGCTGTATCCGTGGCCCACGTCGAGCAGCTTCTCGTCCGGGTGGTCACCGGCGATCTCCACCGCCAGGTCGCGCTCGAGCCGTGCGGGCACCTCGTGAAGCGTGCCCGACAACCAGATCAGCGACCGCACCCGCTCGCGCATCCTGACCGGTGCGACGTCGATGACCTCGACCATCGCCGTGACGTCTCCGCCCTCGCGGACCAGGCGCAGCGCCGGCGTCTCGTCGGGAACCAGGAGAAAGGCGTCGCTTTCGAACAGATGGACCATCCCGACCGAATCGCACCCCTTCGGCTCGGTCGCCGCACAGTCCGGCGCACTGACCGACAGCGTTCCCGAATGAGCACGACGGCAGGCCGTCTGGATCAGTTCGGCATCGCACGGCGCGAGGATCGTGTTCACGTCCACCTCCAGGAAACGGTCTAATTAGCTAAGCCTAACTTATGCTCACCTAACCTAACCTGAGGGCTTTTCGCCGTCAACGCCCCGGCCGCACGGCCGGTTTCTCTCGACTACTGTGAAATGGTGCCCGTCTACGCTTACTTCGGCCCCGCCGGCACGTTCACCGAGATGGCGCTCGATGCCGTCCTGCGCCGACGCGGCGAGGCATCGACGGCGACCAAGATCGCGGTGAGCAATCCGCCGGCCGTCATCGATCTGATCCGCAGCGGGGGCGCGGACTTCGGCTGCGTCCCCATCGAGAGTTCGCTCGAGGGAGCGGTCCCGGCCACGATGGACGCCCTGTCGCCGAGCGCCGGCCTCCCGCGCGTCCAGGCGTACGCGGAGGCGGCTCTCGACATCTCCTTCACCGTCGCCGCGGCAACGCCCATGGACCCCGCCGACGTGCGGACCGTCGCGGCGTATCCGGTGGCCGCGGGTCAGGTCCGCCGCAGCATCGAAGAGCTGTTCCCGCGGGCCGAGGTGGTCGTCGCCACCTCCAATTCGGGCGCAGCGCGCGACGTGGCCGAGGGTCGCGCCGACGCCGCCGTGACCACGGCCGCCGCGGCGCGGATGCATGAGCTGGCGACGCTGGCCGACGGCGTCGCCGACTCCGACGACGCCGTCACCCGGTTCCTGCTGCTGGGGCCTGCGGGGCCGCCGCCGGAACCGACGGGAGCAGACCGCACGTCGGTGATTCTGGACCTTCCGAACACGCCCGGAAGCCTGGTCGCGGCGATGAACGAGTTCGCGATGCGCGGCATCGACCTGACCCGTATCGAATCGCGGCCGGTCGGCCCCGGACAGTACCGTTTCTATCTCGACGCGCGAGGCCACGTTCGGGACGCTGCGGTCGGCGAGGCGCTCCGCGCCCTGCACCGCAGTGCCGAACGTGTGGTCTTTCTCGGATCGTGGCCGGTCGACCCGCAGTTGGCCGTGACCACGGCCGCGACACCGCCCGACCACACCGAGTCACGCGAGTGGTTCCACCGTCTTCTTTCTGGAGAACTCTAAAGACATGGCAAGGCTTCACCTGGTCCGGCACGGCGAGACCACGTCCAACGTGCTCAAACGTCTCGACACCGCACTTCCCGGCGCGTCGCTGACCGATTTCGGCGCGCGACAGGGCGTGCGGTTCGGGCTCGAACACCCGCTGACCGACTCGGCGGTGCTGGTGAACTCTGTCGCCAATCGGGCGCAGCAGACCGCGGAACTGATCGGATCGGTGTGGGACTCGTCCACCGAGACCGTGGAAGGCGTTCACGAGATCCAGGTCGGCGACCTCGAGGGGCGCAGCGACCGCGAGGCGCATGAGCAGTTCCACGAGATCGTCGCGCGCTGGCACCGGGGCGACCTCGACGCCCGGCTGCCCGGTGGCGAGTCGCTGGAGATGCTTCACGACCGCTATCTGCCGATCATCGACGATCTGGCGTCGCGGTACCTCACCGGCGCGAATCAGCGGGACGTGTACTTGGTCTCCCACGGTGCGGCGATCCGGCTGATCGCCGCACACCTGACGCGGCTCGACCCGGAGTTCGCCATGAAGAACTACCTGAACAACACCGGTTCGGTGGAGTTGGAGTTCACCGGCGATCTGTGGGTCTGCCACCGATGGGGCGAAGCCGCACTGCCGGACGCCGACGGTTCGGATACCGCACCCGGCTACGAGGATCCGATGGGCTGACCCGGCCCCGACGGCCTGATCCGGTCAGCCCCAACCGTTGGCGTGCAGCCACTCGTCGCTGATACCGAAATGGTGCCCCACCTCGTGCAGCACGGTGATCGCGACCTCTCGGCGCAGTTGCTCGGCCGAATGGCACATCGCGAGGAGCGGCTCGCGATAGATCTCGATCGTGTCGGGCAGGAAGCCGCTGTACTCGGTGGTCCGCTCGGTGAGCGCCACACCCGTGTACAGGCCCAGGATGCCGGGATCGTCCTCGTTGTGCGGACGCACCAGGATCACGACGTTCGACATGGCGTGCATCAGCTCCTCGGGGAGGAGGTCGAGCGCATCGCCGACGAGGTTCTCGAACTCTCGCTCCGACATCCGCAGCGGCATGTCAGCCGCCTGCCGGCGCGGGAAGCTGCGCGTCGTTCGGCGTGTAACCGGGAGGCAGTGGCACGGGCTCGCCCACCGACCGTCCCGGCGGGCCGACGTCGACCGGCTTCGGACTGCCGCCGTTGATGAGCAGCGTGTCCGGTCCGCCGCGGGCGTCGCCGACCAGGGTCGCGAAGCCGCCGCGGTCGGGCAGCGCCGCGTAGCAGACCACACGCCGGCTTCCCGTCAGCCAGCTCACCTCGGAGATCACCGACCACTGCACGTTGAGCGTGGTCGCCTTGAACTTCTGCGCGCCGCCGAAGAACCTGTTCGTCTGCGTCGGGCAGATCGTCTTCAGGTAGTCGTTCTGATCCGCGACGCTGGGCCACGGCTTGCCGGAGTTGCGGCCCCCGAAGCGCTGGGACAGGTCCACGGTGCCGGTCACCTGGAAGGCGTGGGGTTCGGCGCAGTTCACGACGCTGCTGGTGGCCTTGCGGGTGGTCTTGTCGATGCCGATGCAGGTGCCGTCGGGCCATGCGAACGACTGGTCCACATCGCGGACGCGGCCGGTGAACTCCTCCTGGCCGCCGCCGGCACCGGGTTGTTCGATTCCGCAGCGCAGACTGCGCACGCCGCGTTCCCACTCCACCTTCGACGGGAACATCAGTCCGGGCGAGAGCCGGCCCTGCGGATCCAGTCCACCGCCCAGGTAGCGGTCGACGATCACGCCGCAGCTCTCATCGCGGATCGCGGCGAAGCGCTCCGGTCCGGGCCACGGTGCCTCCGAGGAGAACTCGGAGCTCGGGAACGCGGAGGTGTCGAGCACACCGGCCACTTCGAACCGATGCGGCGACTCGCACGCCACCGCGCTCGGCTCGCCGGGTGTGTCGGCGCTCCAGGTGAGGCAGTCGCCCGCCTCGGATCGGGTGAAGTCGTTCTCCTGCGCGGGCGATCCCTCACCGATGACCGACGAGCCGACATCGCCGACGTCGTCGAAGACACCGGTTCCGAGCATCACTCCGCCCGCGGCGAGCGCACCGACGAGCACGGCCCCGAGCACCAGCCGCAACGAGTTCTTCGGCATCCGGTTGCGGGAGTCGGCCGGCTCGCGGCCGTCGGCGGGCTCGGGCCCCCCGTCGTCCCCATCGCGCTCTCCGTCGTCACCGTAGTCGTCGTCGCCGTATCCGTCGTCGCCGTAGTCGTAGGCGTCCTCCGGTTCGACGCCCCACTCCTCGACGTCGTCCTCGACCTCCGCGTCGTAGTCGTCGAGTCCGGCCGTCGGCTCCGCCTCCCCGCCGATCTCCGGGAGCTCTGCGGTCGCCTGCTCATCGCCTTCGACGGCACCGACCGGCCCCCACACGTCGGCATCGCCGTCGACGACGGGGCGGGCCTCGTCGTCGCCGCGGCCGTCATGCATCGGTTGATCCCTCTTCGAAGTCATCGCGTTCCATCATGCCTGGTCGTTGCTCGCCTCGTGTTCCGAGTAGGGTTCAACGTGTGATCGACCTGAAGATCGTGCGTGAGAACCCCGACCTTGTACGTGCCTCCCAGCGTGCCCGCGGCGAGGATCCCGGACTCGTCGACCAGCTCCTGGAGGCGGACGCGGCACGGCGCTCGGCGATCGCCGAAGCCGACGCCCTGCGCGCGGAGCAGAAGTCGCTCGGCAAACTCGTCGGCAAGGCATCCGGAGACGAGAAGACCGCTCTGCTCGCCAAGGGCAAGGAACTGGCCGAGCAGGTGAAGGCCGCCGTCGCGAAGCAGAACGACGCCGACTCCGCGTCGCAGGCCGCGCACCGCGCCATCTCGAACATCATCACCGATGCCCCGGCCGGTGGCGAGGACGATTACCTCGTCCTCGAACACGTCGGTGAACCGCGCGCCATCGACGACCCGAAGGACCATCTCGAACTCGGAGAGAGCCTCGGCCTCATCGACATGGCCCGCGGTGTCAAGGTGTCGGGTTCGCGGTTCTACTTCCTCACCGGTCTGGGCGCGATGCTGCAGCTCGGTCTGCTCAACATGGCCGCGGCGAAGGCGACCGCCAACGGTTTCACGCTGATGATCCCGCCGGTCCTGGTGAAACCGGAGATCATGGGCGGCACCGGCTTCCTGGGCGCGCACAGCGACGAGATCTACCACCTCGACGAGGACGACCTGTACCTCGTCGGCACGTCGGAGGTGCCTCTCGCCGGGTACCACAAGGACGAGATCCTCGACCTCTCCGGCGGACCGAAGCGTTACGCGGGCTGGTCCACCTGCTTCCGCCGCGAGGCGGGGTCGTACGGCAAGGACACCCGCGGCATCATCCGCGTGCACCAGTTCGACAAGGTGGAGGGCTTCATCTACTGCAAGCCGGAGGACGCCGAGGCCGAGCACCAGCGGATTCTGGGCTGGGAGAAGGACATGCTCGCGGCGATCGACGTGCCGTACCGAGTCATCGACGTGGCAGGCGGGGACCTGGGCAGCTCGGCCGCCCGCAAGTTCGACTGCGAGGCATGGGTTCCGACGCAGGGCACGTACCGCGAACTCACCTCCACGTCCAACTGCACCACCTTCCAGGCACGACGACTCTCTGTCCGCTACCGGGACGAGAACGGCAAGCCTCAGATCGCGGCGACCCTCAACGGCACCCTCGCGACCACCCGGTGGCTGGTCGCCATCCTCGAGAACCACCAGCAGCCGGACGGTTCGGTTCGCCTTCCCGAGGAACTCGCGCGGTTCGTCGGGGTGGAACACATCCGACCGGTGTAGTCGGCATTCCGGACGTCGTCGTCCGCGCCCTCGAAACCGTTTCATCCGTGCCGTCGCCGGGTATCCGACGGCACGGATGAAACCGCCAGAGAGGACCTCGGGTCGATGGACGTGCCACAGAGACTGATCGATCGCATCAGCGAGTTCGAGGAGGCCGATCGGGCCGCAGCGCCGCTCGCCGGTGCGGTACACCGCGTGACTCGGCGCGATGCGGTGAAGAACGCACTGTCGGGCAGCGCACTCGGCCATCAACTGCATCCGGTGCTGACCGATCTGCCGATCGGCGCCTGGACGATGGCGTCCGCGCTCGACTACTTCGGCGGCACTCGTCACGCGGACGGCGCGAGGCGGCTGGTCGCGCTCGGTGTGCTCAGCGCTGCGCCCGCCGCTGCGGCCGGAGCCTCCGATTGGTCGGATTCGTACGGCGGCGACCGGCGGATAGGC
This sequence comes from Gordonia sp. QH-12, assembly GCF_001578675.1. Taxonomy (NCBI): domain Bacteria; kingdom Bacillati; phylum Actinomycetota; class Actinomycetes; order Mycobacteriales; family Gordoniaceae; genus Gordonia; species Gordonia sp. QH-12. Next base: position 49,111 of record NZ_KQ969299.1, on the reverse strand, counting down.
CTCGTCCACGGCGTGATGAACCTGGCGGCCACGGGTGTGCACGCCTGCTCATGGGTGGCCCGGATGCGCGGGCGATCGAAGGCGGGGGTGGCGCTGAGCACGATAGGTCTCGCCCTCACGGCGGGGGCGGGGTACCTCGGCGGCCATCTCTCGTTCGCCCGCGGCGTCGGCGTCAACCGAACCGCATTCGAACCAGCGGTCACCGAGTGGACGCGAGTGGCGGCGCTGCACGAGCTCGAAGAACGCAAACCCCTGCGTGTCGAGGCCGCGGCGGTGCCCGTCGTTCTCGTGCTCGTCGACGGCCGCGTCCATGCGCTCTCGGCCACGTGCATCCACGCCGGGGGCCGGCTCGACGACGGGATGGTGATCGATGAAGATTCCGGCCCGTGCCTCGTGTGTCCGCTGCACGGCAGTACATTCCGTCTCGCGGACGGCGGCATCGAGCGAGGGCCGGCCGCGGTGCCGGAGCCGCGCTGGCAGGTGAGAATCGACAGCGGTGAGATCTGCGTCAGCCGGCGGACAGTGCCTGCGGCGAGAGGGTTCTGACCAGATTCCTGGCCCATTCGAACTGGCGCTCAGCTTGTGACAGACACTGATCGACGAGCGCGGAGCACTCGGAATCGTTGGTAGCGGCGGCGCCTTGGCCGAGGATCTCCCACTGCATCGTCAGCCCTGCGATCCGTTGACAGACGCCGCACAATTCGGCGACCGGCAGAAGCGACGCGGGGAGCTCTCGGGCCGGAGTCTCGAACACACTCGACGGGCCGACGGCGGCCTGAGTGTCGAACGTCGCCTCCGACTCGACGCCGCGAGCGACGGCCAGCGATCTGACGGCACCGGCGTGATTGCGCGACCAGGCCGCGAGATCCGCAGCGAGATAGTGGATCTCAGGGTCGGTCGGGTGGTCTCGTGCGATCGATTCCAGCTCCAGGGCGAGAAGTCGTTCGGAGCGCTCGAGTTCACGAAGGAGGAGGCCCAGGTTCTTCATCGCGTCCCCTCGCTCTCCCTGGAGAGCAATGCGATGGCGGCGGCCGCGGTTTTGAATATCGGTTGCTTGGACGCCGGATCCCAGTCCGTGAGCGTCAGCTCGTTGGCGGCCCGGTCGTGAGCTGCCGGTGATTCCACGTCCCAATAGCCGTAATGGAAGGGCAGAAACAGCACCCCCGGTCGAATGTCCGCGATCCGTGCGGCGGCGCGCACCGTGCTGCGGGGACTTCGGATCTCGACCGGATCGCCGTCGCGAATGCCGTGGGTGGCCGCATCTGCCGCTGACAGCTCGACCCACACCTCCGGGGCCGCACCGTTGAGTTCCGGTGCCCGGGCGGTCTTGGTTCGGGTGTGGAAGTGGTAGACGGTCCGCCCCGTGATCAGGGCGAAAGGGTATTGCGCCGACGGTGGTTCGTGCGGCGTCTCATAGTCTGCGGACTTGATCAGCGCGCGTCCTTTCGGATCGTTCGCCCGGTACCGGGTGGCGTCGACGGGAGATCCGGTGATCAGGTCCTTGCCGTACGTCTCGCACTCGTCGGCCGCGGTCCAGAAACGACCGTCCGCATAGAGGCGTGCCGTGCCGCCGGGCGCGGTGTCCGTGCACGGCCACTGCACGCTGCCCTGCTCACGCAGCCCCGCATAGCTCATGCCGCTGTAATCGCAGAGTCTGCCGGCGCTGCACCGCTTCCACGCTTCGAACACGGCCTCCGCGTTCGACCACGGCGTCAGCGGGCGGCCGTCTCGGTCACGGAAGTCCATCCGTCGCGAGAAGTCCAGAAAGATGTCCAGATCCGCACGGGCCCCTCCGGGTGGGTCCACCGCCTTCTCCGACAGGTGCACGGTGCGGTCCGCGTTGGTGAAGGTACCGACCTTCTCGCCCCACGCCGCCGCGGGCAGCACCACGTCGGCGAGCATGCCGGTCTCGGTGAGGAAGATGTCCTGCACCACCAAGAACAGACTCTCCTTCGAGAGGATCGACCGTACCCGGCGCAGCTCCGGCATCGAGACAGCGGGATTGGTCGCGGAGACCCAGAGCATCTTCAGCGATTCCTGCTCGGCGTACCGGAAGATCTGCATCGCGTGGGTCGGCGGCGCGAAATGCGGGATCGTCGCCGCATCGACGTTCCAGACCGAGGCGAGCTCTCTCACGTGTGCGGGGTTGGCCCAGTTCCGAAAACCGGCCAGGTCGCCGTCGGCGCCGCACTCACGGGTGTTCTGTGCGGTCGGCTGCCCGTTCATCTGCAGTACGCCGCAGCCCGGACGTCCCAGCATTCCTCTGAGCAGGTGGATGTTGTTGACCTGTACCGCCGACGCCGTGGCTTGATGCGACTGGTAGAACCCCTGCAGGACCGTCGACAACAGTCTCTGGGCTTCGCCTATCAGCCTCGCCCCATGCCGGATGTCGTCGGCCCCGACTCCGCAGATGTCTGATACTCGCTCCGGCGGGTACTGCGAGACGAGGTCGGACAGGTCCTCGAATCCGACGGTGTGTTCCCGGATGAACTCGTCGTCGATCCACCCGTTGACGACGAGTTCGCGCAACAGACCGTTCATCAGTGCGAGGTTCGTTCCGGGCAGCGGCGCCAGATGGACGCTCGCCCGTCGCGCGACCGCGGTTGTCCGCGGGTCGACGCAGAGGAGCTTCGGCGGATCCGGAGCCGCGAGACGGTCGAGTATCCGCATCCAGGTGACGGACTGGGTCTCCGCGACGTTGTGCCCGAAAAGCGCGATGACGTCCGCATGGTCGACATCTGCCAACGTACCGGGTTGGCCGTCACTGCCGAACGATTCCTTCAGTGCTTCACCGGCGGTAGCGGTGCACAGGCGAGTGTTGCCGTCGAGGTGGTTCGTACCGATCCCGGCGCGGGCGATCACGCTCAGCGCGTAGTACTCCTCGAGGAACAGCTGGCCGGATGTGTAGAACCCGATCGAACTCGGGCCGCTGGAGTTCAGCAGGTCCTCGGCGTGTTCGGCGATCCGGCTCATCGCGGTGTCCCAGTCGGTGGGGACGAGTTCACCGTCCTTGCGCACCATCGGCGTGCTGAGCCGGTCCGGGGAGGCGTTGGCCTTCCAGCCGTAGCGGTCTTTGACGTCGAGCCTTCCGCGGTTGATCCGGTCGTCGGCACGGCCTCGGATTCCGACGATCCGACCTCTCCGGACGGCGATCTCGAGGCCGTCGCCATTCGAGTGAAGAACCGACGCGGTCGGTACCCAACAGTCCACGTCGTCTGACGTCGTGCCGGCCGCCAGCTCGGTATCGACCCGTCGCGGCCACATCTGGGCCCTCTTGTACGGGGTGCGCGGCCCCCAGATGTCGGTCACGGCCATCACTCCCCTGCTTGACAACGCTGTCGCTGCCCAGCGGGTACCCGACCGAACCGCTCTGAAACCTCGGCGAATCTCGACGCGACTCCCCGAGGAGAAGGCTCTCGCGGTCGTACGTGGGCGTACGAGCGCGCACAGCCGATGCCGACGGATGTTTCGTCTCCGGGGTCCGCGGGCATTCCCCGTGAAGTTCTCCACCGACCTGCAAAGACCGAGATCTCACTCAAGGAGCCGGCATGACCGACCACCTACTGCTCGCCGACGAGGTTCTGGCGCGCTCGTCCATGTTCACCTCTGTGGGCTGGATCGGCTACATCATCATCGGCGGCGTGGCGGGATGGCTCGCAAGCAAGATCACCGGCGTGGACGCACAGATGGGCCTGTTCGCCAACATCGTCGTGGGCGTGGTCGGTGCTCTGATCGGCGGATTCGTGCTGAGCTTCTTCCTCGACACCGCCAGCGCCGGGATGTGGTTCACATTCCTCACCGCGCTCGCCGGTGCGGTGTTGCTCCTCGTCGTCCTCAAGGCCCTTTCACGACGAGCCTGACAGTCTCGTCGCTGAGACGACGGCTGCGGCGACGGTCTGACCGGCGACCTCGCCCGAGGTGCCGCGCCGCTCGGCGGCCGCACCGACGGTGGCGAGACCGGTAGCGTAGTTCAGATGAACTCCCAGCGACCCGAGCCGCCGTACCAGCGGCGACCGAGCGGAGGCCCTCGACCGGAGGCGCCGACCCGCAGGGTCTCCGGTCCGCCGCCCGGGGAGCCGGGCTACCGGCCGCCACTCGCGTGGTCGCAGGAACCCGACCCCCGTTCGCGGCGACGTTCGCCCGCGCCGCCGCCCCANGCCCGCCGGTCCCCGCCCGGCCGCTCCCGGCGCGGTCGGCTACGCCCCGCGCCAGGAGCCCCAGCCGGTCCCGGCGGGGCGGCGGCGCCCTCCGTCTCCCGCACCGGCCGCAGGTGACGCACCGCCTCGCCGTCGCTCCGACGAGAGGCGGTCCACACCGCCGCCGACTCCGCCCCGGCGCCGCGGCCGCGCCGCGACCTCTCCCAAACCGCGCAAGCGCAGGCGGTTCCGGCTGGGCCGGATCCTGCTCGTGATCGTGCTCCTGCTCGTCGTGATTCCAGTCGGGCTGCTGTTCTATTACGACGGCAAGCTGCATCGGGTCAACGCCCTGTCCGGCTATCCCGGACGGATCGGCGATACTCCCGGAACCAACTGGCTGATCGTCGGAACCGACTCCCGTCAGGGACTCACCGAGGAACAGAAGAAGAACCTGGCGACCGGTGACGCCGACGGAGCGCGCACCGACACCATCATGATGGCGCACCTGCCGACCTCGGGTAAGCCGATGCTCATCAGCATCCCCCGCGACCTGTACGTGCCGATCCCCGGAATGGGCAGCCACAAGATCAACGCCGCCTTCAACAACGGCGGGCCGCAACTACTGGTCCAGACCGTCGAAGAGTTCACCGGCGTCCGCATCGACCACTACGCCGAGATCGGGTTCGGCGGCTTCGACAACCTCGTCGATTCCGTCGGCGGGGTTCAGATGTGCCTCGATCAGCCCCTGCACGACCCCAAGGCCGGGCTGAACCTGCCCGCGGGATGCCAGAGACTCGACGGCGCTCAGGCACTCGGACTGGTGCGCACCCGCGCCTTCCCCAACGCCGACCTGGAGCGAGTGGTGAACCAGCGCAAGTTCCTCGCGGCACTGATGTCGAAGGCCACGAGCCCAGGGGTGCTGCTCAACCCGTTCCGGCTGTTCCCGTTCGTCAGCGGGGCGGTCGACGCGGTCACCGTCGACAGCGGCGACCACATCTGGAACCTGGCCTGGCTCGCGTACAAGATCAGCGGTGATCCGATCACCACGACGGCGCCGGCCGACGGCGACGAGTTCACCGACGACGGCGACTCGCTGATACCGGGCGAGACGACGAAGAGTTTCTTCGACTACATCGCGCGCGGCCGGGCGGTTCCAGCCGATCTGCTGAGCGGAGGAACCGGCGCCGTGTCGTAGTGGCCGCCGCCACCGAATCGGAGTCGGGCGCCGCCCGTCGCCACCAGCCGGGTGCGGAGCCGGGCCATTAGACTCGTCCCATGACCGAAACGCCGCGCACGCCGTTCCATCAGCTGCTGCACGACCAGATCAGCAACGAGTTCTCCGCATCTCAGCAGTACATCGCGCTCGCGGTGTACTACGACAGCCACGACATGCCGCAGCTGGCGAAGCATTTCTACGCCCAGTCCGTGGAAGAGCGCAATCACGCGATGATGATCGTCCAGTACTTCCTGGACCGCGACATCGATGTCAAGATCCCCGCCGCCGACGCCCCGATCACCGAGTTCGACGACTACCGCGGCCCGATCGAACTCGCGCTGAAGCAGGAGAAGATCGTCACCCAGCAGATCGTCGATCTGGCGAAGACCGCCCGCGACAGCGGCGACTACCTCGGCGAGCAGTTCATGCAGTGGTTCCTCAAGGAGCAGGTGGAGGAGGTCGCGACGATCACCACGCTCCAGACCATCGCCGACCGCGCCAACGGCAACATCTTCGATCTCGAGAACTTCGTGGAACGCGAGGTCAACAACGGCGGCCCCGCACCCGACGCCGCCGAACCGCCGGCCGCGGGCGGAAACCTCTGACGGCCGGCGGGACGGCTCCGGCGGCTACCGCAGCGTGACCTGACGCCCGATGATGCCCGCCCGGGAGCTTCGCTCGGCGGCGGTGAGGTCGGAGGTCTCCGCCAGCGCCTCGGTCAGCCGGGCGTCGAACTCCTCGACTCCCGAGTGCCATTCCTCGTGGTGCGCCTCGGGATCGAGGTCGAAAACCGGAACCACCAGACCGTGGGTGCGGAACGAACCCGCGAAGCGCGAACCCTCGCCCAAGGTCAGCCCGCCGGCCGCGTGCACGCGGGCGAGTGCGTTCATCAACGCGGTCTCCTCCTCCGGACGCACCCACCTCAGATGTGCACGATCGCCTGCGTCGACCCACCACGGTGCACCGACCCCGCTCGACGGGTGCAGCCGGGCGGTCGGAAGGATTGTCGCGTTGGCGCGCTCGAGCATCATCGAGAGCTCCGCCGGAACGTCGGAGTCGTCGGCGAACCACCACCCGAAGTCCTCATGCACGACCACCTGGAGCTCGGCCTCCGGGTCGATGATCTCGGTGAGCGGACGACCGAGTACGCCGCCCGGGTAGGTGTCGCCGGCGGCGGCTGCACTCGCCCAGGTCAGCGCCGCGGCCAGCGAGCCGGCGAGGTCGGCCGGCTCGGGGTTGGTCTGCAGGGCCACGAGGCCTCCGGTGACCTTCCCGCCCTCGTCCCCCTCCGCCGCTCCGCGCTCGCCGAAGACCGCTGCGTCGCGCTGCCGGACCTGGACCGGCACCGCACCGGGCAGAATGGTCGCGAAGTCGGCTTCGTGCGCCGCGTCGAACCCTGCGGCGAACGGCACCCGGGCAGTGGCGGAAGCGATGAAGGCGCGCAACGCCACCAGATCGCATTCCGCCTTGAGTCCTTCGAACGGGCGCGCCGGCGCCGCCAGTGCGGCTTCCTGCCGCGCCTTGCGGGCGGCGATCCGCTCGGCTCGATTGCTCCCCGGACGCGGGCCGCTGCCGCGCTTACTCTTCTTTCCCATGCGACCAGCCTCTCATCCGCCGGGACGCGGCGCACGAGGGCACCCGATCGCTGACGTCTCACTCCACCGTGACGAGCCAGTCCCGGACTCGGGCCGGGTAATTGGTCGCCAGCCAGCGCACGCCGAGGTCGGCGCACAGCTGCACGTCGGCCTGGTCGTCGCACGTCCACGCGTAAGTGACGCGGCCTGCTGCGGCGGCCCGATCGACGAGGTCGGGGTGCAGCCGCAGGGTCTCGATGGACGGTCCGACACCGGTGGCGCCGACAGCCGTGGCCGCCGTCCCGCCGATGATGCGGATGCTGTCGCCGAGGAGGATCGTCGGGAGTATCGGTGCGGTGCGCCGCACCCGCCACACACCCGCCGGGGAGAACGAGATCACGACGGCACGGCTGTGGTCGGCAGACGGCGGCGCAGCGACGCCGAACTCGTGGAGGACTTCGAGGAGTTTGAGTTCCACCATGCTGCCGAAGCGGACCGGATGCTTGGTCTCGATGAACAACCGCACCGGCCGATGCCAGTCCAGGGTGAGGGTGAGCAATTCGCGCAGGGTGAGCACCGACGCCGCCCGGCCGCTTCGGTGCCACGAGCCGAAGTCGTATTCACGCAGTTGCGCCAGGCTCATCTCGCTCACCACACCACTCGCGTCGGACGTCCGGTCGATGGTGCGGTCGTGGATGCAGACCAGTTCGCCGTCGGCGGTCAGCCGGACGTCGCATTCGAGGCCGTCGGCGCCCTGCGACAGCGCCAGCTCGTAAGCGGCCAACGTGTGCTCGGCCAGCTCGCCGGAGGCGCCGCGATGCGCGACCACCGCGGGCTTGCCCGAGCGCGAGATACCCGCCGACATCATGCCGCCACCAGTCGTCGTCCGGATGCGCTGGAACCGACCGGACCGGTGAGGACCGTCACCAGCCGCGGACCCACCCAGTGGGCGAAGACCGCGGAGACCGCGAGCGAGAACGTGACCAGCGCGAGCGCATTGGCGCTCACCTGGACCGAGTCGCTGAACCATGAGCCGATTCGATAGCAGACCGCGATCAGCGCGACGAGATTGACGATCGCCCACGCGGTCCCCAGACGCTTGATGCGTCCGATCGCCGGAGCCGGAGCGTCGCCGCACAGCGCGGCCTCGCTGAGCAGCAGGGGGATTCCGACGACATTGGCCAGCGGCACCGCCGCCAGCGCCAGCACCACGCGGGCCGGCCGCGGGTCCCGGCGGTCGGCGGCCCGATACGCTGCGGCCCGCGCCGGAAGCAGCCAGCGCACGAAGGCCACGAGTGCCACCAGCATTGCGACGAAGGCGAAGACTCCGAAGACGAGCACCGCGGCGCCCGAGAGCAGATCCAGCCACATCGGAATCGGCGTCGAGCGGTTGACGGCCGCGATGACGTACCGGATCAGATGCACCACCGCCGCCGCGCCGAGCATGGAGGTCGCCATCCGCAGCGCGCGCAGCAGCGCGTCGCCGGGGTCCGCGGGCTCCGGGTTCTCCCCCGGCGAGATCGGCCCGCGATCCGACAGACCCCAGCGCGGTATGTACCGGTACGACGGGGTCGGTGTCCATTCGTGCGCGCGGACCGTGACCGGAGCCGGACGCGCCTCGGCCGGACGGTCGGCGACCCAGCGCAGACCGGCCCGCGCGACACTCGTGCGCGGTGCCGAAGCCCCTCGCGCGGCACCGGACTGCGGCCGCTGAACCACGCGGCCCTGTGCGTCGAGCACCATGAGCCGACGGCCGCAGCGCGGGCACAGTTCACGTCCCTCGCGATGCGGCGCCTGGATGCGGCAGCTGGGGCAGACGTCGAGCATCAGGCGTCGCCGCTCCCATACATCCCTTCGGTTCCGGTGTCGACGGGCTTGTCCGCCGCCTGCCACGCCACCATGCCGCCCTCCACGCAGGTTCCGTCGATACCGCGCATCGCCAGGTACTGGAGCAGGCGGAACGATCGCCCACTGGTCCGGCATATCACCAGGAGTTCGGAGTCGAGGTCGATCTCGTCGATCCGCGCGGGCACGTCGTCGAGCGGGATGTGCAGCGCCCCGCGCACGTGGGCTTCCTCCCACTCGTAGTTCTCTCGAACGTCGAGAAGGACCTTGTCGGTGACATCGCTGAAGTCGTCGGGGAGGTCGGTGACCGCCACCGTCTCGATCTCGTCCATGCTCACCGTTCCCATGCTTCCACAAGTGCCCGGAACTCGATGCGGAGCCGCCGCGGATGACCGCATCGCGGAGCCTTCGGCGCTACCACAACCGCCCAGCGGCGCACGCGCTCACCCATATGCAAGGTTGCATATTTTTATCCACAGAGGCGTGTCGCACTGTCGATCCACACATACCCACAACCTCCGCCAGTCCTGTGGACAGCCCTGTGGATTTGTGGATAAGGGGAGGTGAAGCAAGACTTTCTGTGTCGCACGTCTCATTCCGTCTGACAATTCCCTGAATCTTCATCGCATTTCCCCTGGATTGTCGCCTGACGGCCAAGCGATTCTTCCCCAAGTGCACTGTGGACAACGTGGGGATAACCCAGTCGAACAAACCCTCAAGTTCTACTTGCGACTTGCTCGGGCGCTGATCGCGGCACACTACACTCCGAGGTTGTGCACGTGCGCTGGCTCACCGCTTTCTTCGACTTCCCGGCCTCCGAATTCGGCGCGGAGGTGACCTTCTGGCGCGCGATCTCCGGCAGTACGGTGTCCCCGCCGCGCGGCGAGTTCAAGGAGTTCGCGACGCTCGAACCGTTCCACGGCGACCCTTATCTGCGTGTTCAGCGGGTCGACGACGGTCCGGGCGGGATGCATCTGGATCTCCACGTGGACGATCCGTCGCAGGCGATGCTCGAGGCCGAGTCGAGGGGCGCGACGGTCGAGTCCGTCGCCGACGGTGTCGTGACGATGCGCTCGCCCGCCGGCGGCGTGTTCTGCCTCATCCCGTGGCGGAACGAATCAGTCCGGGCCCGGCCCATCCGGTGGCCCGGAGGAGGCATCAGCATCATCGATCAGCTCCGATTCCAGGTGCCGTCCGCCGACTTCGGTACCGAGGTGCAGTTCTGGGCCGGACTCACCGGCAAAGACGCCGGCCCCACCGAGGGCGTCGATGCGGTCGCTCTCAACAACAGTCCCCGACTCTCGCTGCAGGTCGTCATCATGCGGACCGACGAGAGCGTCGCCAGCGCGCACACCGCGATCGCCGCCACCAACGTGCCGGACGAAGTGGAGCGGCACGAGGGCTGGGGCGCGACGGTCGTCGCACGCTCCGCCGACTGTGTGCAGATGGCCGACCCGTGCGGCCGGCTCTACTGCATCACTGCGCGCAATCCGCGGACCGGTGTGTGAGACCACCCCCGACTGCCCCACGCGTCCGTCAGCCCAATTCGGCGAGTCTGCGGGCCTCACGTTCACACTCACGGCGCTGCGCCGGCCGCAGGTCCACGAGCTCGGTGAGCTCGACGCCGGCCGCCGTCCGCCGCCAGGTCCCGGCCAGTCGCCCGTCCGCCAGGATGAATCCCGGCGACTGCCCGTTGGGTGTCACGGTCCGCGCGTAGACGTCCGGGTCGGCGACTCGGGCGCGGTCGGCGGCGGTGAAGATCACGTTGTCGAAGGGTGCGACGAGCCGAATCGGCACCGCGGTTTCCGGATCAGCGAGCGCCAGCCCGTCCAGGTCGTACAGCGTCCGTCCGTCGGGTCCGGTGAGACGCACCAACTCCCAGTCGTCCGTCATCTGCTCCAGTACCGGGCGCAGTCCGCGCAGACCGGACCAGGTCTGCACCGCCGCGACCGTCGACGGCCCGAAACCCCTCAGGTAGAGGCGGATCAGGTCGCGGATCGCCTCATCACCGGCGACGGCCGGCTCCCCCGGTCCGATCCAGTCGTCCAGCAGGCGGAAGGCCGGGCCGCCCGACCGTCGCCACAGTCCCCGCGGGGGCGTCTGGACCAGCGGCATCCACGCCCGGACCACCGCGGCCATCGCGTCGACGGGTTCGGCCGGCCAGGTCTCCGAGAGCGCCGTACGCAGCCGGGCCGCCGTCACGGGTTCGGGTCCACCGCCGATGATCCGCGCGCCCACGGCCGCCACCTCGTCCGGGGCCGGACCGTTGAGTCGTCGGACGTGATGGCGAGCCCCGCTGATCAGCGTCGGGCTCAGCAGCGCCCTGATCCACCGCGCGTCGAGGGCGTCCATCAGGAAGACCGTGCCCCGCTGAAGCGCCATCCGGACCATCGATCGATCCTGGATCAAACTGTCCAATTCGGCTGGATCGAAGTCCTCGATCCGGGAGGCGAGCGCATAGAACGCGGCCTGCGGATCCTGCGACTGCAGGCCGACGCACCGGTCGACGACCTCCACGGCGTCCTCGTCCACCCGCTCGATCAGGTGTTGCCGCTCGAGCAGCGTGCGGTTCCATTGGCGCAGACTGATCGCTCCGGTCACGGCCGCGAGTCAGCCTGCCGCCGGGAACTCCAGGCCCGTGGTGGCATGGCAGCGGTATCCGTTGGGGTTCGTGAACAGATACTGCTGGTGGTAGTCCTCGGCGTAGTAGAACATCCCGTCGCCGGCCTCCGACATCAGCGAGATCTGGCTGGTCACCGGACCGTAGCCGGCAGCGGCGAGGACCGGTTCGAACCGGCGTGCGGCGGCCGCGGCCTGGTCGGCCTCGGCCTCGTCGAAGGTGAAGACGGCCGACCGGTACTGAGTGCCGATGTCGTTGCCCTGCCGCATCTCCTGGGTGGGGTCGTGCGAGGTGAAGAAGACCTCGAGGATCTTCTGGAAGGTCAGCACCTCCGGGTCGTAGACCACAAGCACCGACTCGGTGTGGCCGGTCTGTGCGGTGCACACCTCCTCATACGTGGGATTCGGCGTGTAGCCGCCCGCGTACCCGACGGCGGTGGTGTGGACTCCGGGCAGCTGCCAGAAGATCTCCTCGAACCCCCAGAAGCATCCGCCGGCCAACACCACGGCGCGCAGGTCCGGGCCCCAGTCGCCGATACCCGCCGGAGCGAACTCTCCGTTCTCGTCGGCCGCCCCGCGCAGCGGCCGATGCAGCACCCGATGCTCCGCCGGTATCGGCATCGGCGCCCGACGGCCGGGAAGTGCGTCGTCGCGAGCCACCATCACGCGCTTGACGTCGGCTGCGGCCAGAATCCGATCGAAGAGGCTCATGCATTCCAGCGTACGTCGATCCGGACGGTTGTCGGGGCCGTCGATCCCGAGTAGCGTCTGGTACCCAGGAAGTCTGGTGTGAGGCACATCACGTCCAACAGTCGGGGAGGCTCAACGATGGCGGGACAGGCACGGTCAGCACTCGATCGGCCCGCGGAGGACACTTCACGTCTCGACCTGCACATCGGACAGCAGTGCGCCGCGACCGCGGCCACCATCGCGGCGATCATCGTGGCGATCGTGCTCGTCGTGCTCATCTGAGCCCGGGCGGTCGGCGGGTTTCGCGCAGTCGGCCGCCCTCTGTTGCAAAGCGTCTCGGTCTACGGAAATGTAGAAACCAGACCCGGGTACGGATCTTTCACACTTTCCACAGAGAGGACCATCGTGGCTGAATACACTCTGCCTGAGCTGGACTACGACTATGGCGCCCTGGAGCCGCACATCTCCGGCAAGATCATGGAGCTCCACCACAGCAAGCACCACCAGACCTACGTGAACGGTGCCAACACCGCTCTGGAGAAGCTGGCCGAGGCGCGCGAAGACGGCACCATCGCCGGCAAGGTCTACGGACTGTCGGCCAACCTCTCGTTTCATCTCGGTGGCCACACCAACCACTCGATCTTCTGGAAGAACCTGTCGCCCAACGGCGGCGACAAGCCCGTCGGCGACCTCGCCGACGCGATCGCCAACGATTTCGGCAGCTTCGACAAGTTCCAGGCCCACTTCACCGCGGCGGCCACCACCCTGCAGGGCAGCGGCTGGGCCATCCTCGGCTGGGACACCATCGGACAGCGTCTGGTCATCGAGCAGCTGACCGACCAGAGCGGCAACACCTCCGCCGCCCTCATCCCGGTCGTCATGCTCGACATGTGGGAGCACGCCTTCTACCTCGACTACCAGAACGTCAAGCCGGACTACGTCAAGGCTTGGTGGAACGTTGTGAACTGGGCCGACGCCGGCGAGCGCTTCGATCGCGCCCGCACCCAGGGCGCGGGCCTCATCGTCCCGGCCTGACACTGGGCCCGGCGACATACCCGGCACGGCGGCCCGGCACCGAAAGGTGCCGGGCCGCTCTGCGTCTCGGGAGGGGCCGGCCCGGAAGGGACCGGTCCGACTGTCACTGCGACGGGCCCCTGGCCCCCACCACGCGATAGCGCGCGATCACGAAGGCCTTGTTCCGGGCGGTCTCGAGCAATTCGAAGTCGAAGGGCCGGGTGAACAGCGGCCGCCCCGCTCCCAGCGCGACCGGGGCGTAGCAGACCACCATCTCGTCGAGCATCCCGTCCGCGGCGAAGGCGGCGGCGAGGCCGCCGCCGCCGACCACCCACACGCCGAGTTCACCGGCCGCGGTCTCCAGGAGTTCGCGGTGCTCGGCAGGGCTTCCGGAGATCACTCTCACCGTGGGATGCACCAGGGGCAGTTCGCGGTGACTGAAGACGAAGGTCTGCTGATCCGGATAGGGCCACGGCTCGTCGGGCGTGTGCTCGAGCACCCACTCGTAAGTGGTCGCGCCCATCACGATCACGCCGGTCGCCGCCATCAGGTCGGCGATCGAGAACGGACCGTCCTCGTCGATCGGCTGCGACAGCAACCAGTCGAGCGAATCGTCCGGATCAGCGAGGAATCCATCGAGTGTGGAAGCGGTGTAGTACGTGTAGTCGGTCATGGGGTTCCTCCTCCGGTGTGGCGTCGGTGCCAGACGATCGGGTCGGGGTCGAGGGCCGGAACGTCGACGTCGACGCCCGCGTCGCGGAGCATCCATCGCACCAGCAGCCGACGGTGTGCCGAGAACGTCAGTTCATGAGCCACGATCTGGCCCAGCAGAAAGGACTCGGGCGGTACACACAGCGCATCGACCACTCGGTCCGACCACGCGTCGCGACGATCGATGTCGCGGACGGTGGCGAGCCAGCGCGCGGAGACATCGGCGTGCCGGTCCCTCAGCGCCCCGATCTCGCGGACCGGTGTGAGGTCGGGCATCTGTTCGCCGGCAATCGTCGCCAGCCACGGCTGCTTGCTGACCACGAGATGCCACATCACCTCCGACAGTGATTCGTCCGGCCCGTCCCAAGAACGCGGACGGCTCCCGGGCAGCCTGCGCCGCGTGTACTCGTCGTCGCCGAGTTGCGCGACGGCGTCGATCAGCACACCGATGTCCGCGACGTCGTGCCTGGACATGATCTCGACGACGTCCCCGGCCGGTCCGGAGCCTGCCGTGCGGCTGTCGCCGGCGTCCACGTAGAGCGCGGTCGGCGAATGGAAGTGGATGCCGTTCGGGGCCGGCAGCCAGTGGCCGGATCGATCGGCGGGCGGCAGAGCCGTCGGGGGGTGTCCGTACGCGCGGGCGAAGGCCCGGCTGAACCCCTCCACCGATTCGTAGCCGTTGGCGAAGGCCGTCTCGGTCACCGAGGCGCCGCGCTGCAGTTGCCACGCGGCTCGTTCCAGGGTCACTCTGCGCCGCAGCGCCACCGGCGACTCGCCACTTCCCTGCCGCACCTGCCGCGCGAAGTGGAACTGCGAGGTGTACGCCTCGCCCGCCATCGCATCGAGATCGTCGTTCGCGTCGTCGAGAACCGCGTCGAGGAGCATGCGCAGCGGATCGGGCCTCGGTTCGCTCATGCACCGAGTATCCCCGGGGCGCTCGGCCGGACGCTTGACCGTTCTTGCTGTGTTCGACGGGCCGCCGCTGACTACAGGTAGATCACGCTCACCGTGACCGCGGCCGCACACGCCACCGCGAACACCCCGAGCACCAGCGCATCGATGCGGCCGGGACGGGACGGATACGCGGTCAGCCGCCCGGTGCCGCCGCGCGCGGTGATGGCCTCGGCCATCTCCGAACTGCGCCGCATGGCCGACGACATCGCGGCCACGATGATGTCGAGCACCGACAGCTCCGCCGAAGGGTGTCCGGAGTCCGAACTCGACCGCGGTCGCAGTCGGTGCGCGGCCCACAGGAGCCGGATCTCCTCCACGAGCAGCGGAAGGCCGCGGAGCGCCAGGGCGATGGTGACGGCCCATTCGTCGACGGGAAGCCGGAGGATCCGCAGCGGCGACATCAGGCGCGCCAGCGCCGGCGCCAATTCGGCCATCGGAGTCGTCCAGATCACGAGCACCGACATCGACACCACCAGCAGGCCGAGGAGAACCCCGCGCAACGCCGTGATGCCGCCGTCGCTGCCGCGGGCGATCCACGACCACACCACCGTCGCCGCCATCAGCGCCCAGAACCACCACGGCGGCCGCGGCAGCGCGCCGAGCGGGATCTTGGCGATAAGCACGAAGGCGATCAGGCAGATCGCGACGAAGCCGAGCCCGGGCCAGGAGGGAAGGACCCACGTCATGAGCCCCAGGACGAAGATGATGATCAGCTTGCTGCCGGCCCACAGCCGGTGCACCGGCGAATCGCCGGGGATCTCGCGCAGCATCGGAATCTGCATCACAGACCGCCTTCCAGCACGCCGTCGACCAGTTCGATCCGACGGTTGCACACCCGATCGAGCGACTCCAGATCGTGCGAGATGATGATGATGGTCGCGCCCTTCTCCCGCAGTCCGGCGAGGACGGCGAGGACCTCCTCGCGCGCCTGCGGGTCGAGTCCGGCCAGCGGCTCGTCGAGCACCAGGAGTTCCGGCCCCGAGGCGATCAGGGAGGCGAGCACCACGCGGCGCATCTGACCTCCGGAGAGGGCGTCTACCCGCCGCGCGGCGATCTCCCTCGGCAACGCGACCAGGTCGAGCACATGCCCGACCTCGGCGGTACCGACTTCGAGACCGCCCACCGCCATGATCTCGTCGGCGACCGTCGTCTTCTGCAATTGCAGTCGCGCGTGCTGGAAGCCGAGTCCCACGTCGCCCACCCGCTCCGCCGTCGGCTCACCGCCGAGCAGCACCGAGCCGCGGGTGGGGGTGATCAGTCCGGCGAGGATCCAGGCGAGGGTCGACTTCCCGGAGCCGTTGCCGCCGACGATGAGGACACCGTCACCGGAATTGACCTGGAAGTTCACCGATTTCAGCGCGGTGACCTCCCACGGCGATCCGGGCAGATAGGTGTGCGCCAGATCGCGGACCACGAGCAGCGCCTGCCCGTGCTCGTCGTGCCGTTGCGGTAGCGGGGGGCTGATCGCCTCCGGCCGCATCCACTCCGGATGGTGCTCCACCACCCGGCCCGCCTCGAGGTGGATCACGCGGTCTGCGGCGCGGGCCTCGGAGTCGCGGTGGGTGATCAGCACGACGGTGATCGCCCGGCGGCGCGGGAGTTCAGCGAGGATCTCGATCAACTCGGCGCGCCCGACCGGGTCGACCATCGACGTCACCTCGTCGGCGATGAGCAGCTGCGGGCTGCGCGCGAGCGCGGCGGCCACCGCCAGTCGCTGCTGCTGACCGCCGGACAGATCGGTGGTCTCGCGGTCGCCGAGTCCGGCGAGACCCACTTCCGCGAGCAGTCCGTCGACGTCGACCTCCGCGTCGTCGGGCAGTCCCCACACGAGGTCGTCCGCGACCCGCGCACCGAGCATCTGTGCTTCGGGCCGCTGCAGGACGAGTGCCGTTCCGCCCTCTCGGCCGAGGCCGGGCGCACCCGGGCGGTCGACGATACCGATGGTCGGATCCACGCCGGCCAAGAGCTTGGCGAGCGTCGACTTCCCCGAACCGTTTGCGCCGACGACAGCCACGAACTCACCGCTGATCAGCGAGAGGTCGATGTTGTGGAGCACCTGCCGGTCCGACCCCGGATAGGTGTAGCCGACCCCGGCCATGCGCAGCGGAAGGGGCTCCACGGGGCGATCGCCGTCGGCGATCCCGGCGATCTCCAGGGTGTCCTCCAGCGGCACCTCGTCGAGGCGGTCGAGCACCTTGCCCAGCAGCCACCCGGCGATCAGCAGCGTCACCAGCGTTCCGATCACGCCGGGAATCCACATCCACAGCCACCAGTTGTCGACCACATTGCGCGAGAGCGCGTCCATCGCGTCGCCGACGGCGTCGAGTCTGATCGCGCGCGCGGTCTTCGCGATTCCGGTCAGCACGTTGTCGAGGACTTCGAGTGCCAGTTTGCGCAGCGGCACCAGTACCCACATCAGCAGTACCGACACCCCGGCGAGGATCGGCGAGGCCAGCAGCGACATCAGCGCCATGGCGGGCATCCGCCCGCCGCGCCGATGCACCTCGCCGATCAATCCGCCCATCACCGCCGAGACGAGCACCGCGAAGGCGGGCCCCAGCCCGGCGACCACGAAGGTCACCGCCACCGTCGTGACGATCGCCGCCAGGACCGCCCGCGGGCGGGTGCGCGCCGCGAGCAGCGCGACCGGCACCGGTGTCATGAACCCGAGCGCCGCCGCCAACGGCACCACGGAGACGATGACGGCGGGCACCACCGTCAGACCACTGAAGATCGCGATGGCCGCGATCTCACGGGCACGCAGGCCCCCTGTCGGCGTCGCCGGGACGTCGATTGCTTTGCTGACCACCTGTCCATTGTGCCCGGTCGGGGTGCCGGACACCGACGCTCAGGGCTCCCGGGGCGGGTCGGTACGGGTACCCGAATCACCCCTTTTGGGCTCCCTACCAGCGATTTTCCAGGCCGACGATCTGTTGCGTACGGCAGATAGGCCGCCCTAACCTGGCGATATGTTCGCCGCTCTGATGCTCAGCTCGGGCATCATCTTCGTCGCCGAGCTGGGCGACAAGTCTCAGCTCATGGCGATGACTTACGCTCTCCGATACCGCTGGTGGGTGGTACTGGCCGCGATCCTGACCGCGACCACCCTCGTCCACGCCGTCTCGGTCTTCTTCGGTCATTTCCTGGGCCTGTCGATACCGTCCGACATCATGTCGGTGCTGGCCGGACTGTCGATGCTGGTCTTCGGACTCTGGACGTTGCGGGGCGACGAGCTCGACGAAGCGGAGTCCGCCCGGGCGCGACGGGTCGGTGCATCGGTGTTCCTGGCCGTGATGAGCTCGTTCATGCTGGCCGAACTCGGCGACAAGACGATGCTCGCCACCATCACGCTCGCCACCGATCACGACTGGGTGGGCGTGTGGATCGGCTCGACGGTCGGCATGGTCGCCGCCGACGCGCTCGCGATCGTCGTCGGCCGACTGCTCGGCAGGCATCTCCCCGAGCGCGCCATCGCGGTGGGCGCGGCGGTCCTGTTCTTCGGATTCGCCGTCTGGCTGCTGGTCGAGGGTCTGTCGGGTGCTTCCGGAGTCCTCGTGGCCGTCGCGGTCCCGGCCGCGGTCCTGATCGTCGTCGCGGGTGTGTTCTGGATCCGGGTGACGCATCGGCGCAGGCAGGCGCGCTCGCAGGTCGCCGAACACGACGTCGCCGAAGCCGAACGGATCCGCGAACTGTACTGAGAGAGGCTTGCGGGTACTATTGCATCGGCCCTACCGAGCGAGCGCTCGGGGTTGTGGCCGATCAATCCGTCACGGTGCCCGGTCCGGTGCGGGCCGCACCCGCCTGAAAGGAATTCGTCCATGGACGTCACAGGTTCCGCAGTCATCGTCACCGGCGCCGCATCCGGCCTGGGTGCCGCCACGGCACGTCGGTTCGCCGAGCAGGGAGCGACCGTCTTCGGCATCGACCTGCCGCAGTCGATCGAGAAGGCGGAGTCCGTCCCGGGCGTGCAGTTGGTGGCCGCCGACGTCACCAGCGAATCCGAGGTCCAGGCCGTCATCGATCAGATCGTCGAAGCCGGTCTGCCCTTGCGCGCGGCGGTCAACTGCGCGGGCGTGGGCTGGGCGTCACGCATCCTCGGCAAGGAGGGCCCGCACGATCTGGAGCTCTTCCGCAAGGTCATCGACATCAACCTCGTCGGCACGTTCAACGTGATGCGCCTGGCCGCCAACCGGATGCAGCATGAGTCCGCGGTCACCGACGACGGCGCTCGCGGCGTCATCGTCAACACCGCGTCGGTCGCGGCCTTCGAGGGCCAGATCGGGCAGATCGCCTACACGGCCTCGAAGGGTGCCGTGCATGCCATGACGATCTCCGCCGCCCGCGACCTCGCTCGAGCCGGCGTCCGCGTGTGCACCATCGCCCCGGGCACCATCAACACCCCGATGCTCGCCGGCGTCACCGACGAGTTCAAGAAGACGCTCGAGGCGGGCATCCCGTTCCCGCAGCGTCTCGGCGAGCCTTCGGAGTACGCCGACCTCGCGGCGTTCATCGTCTCCCACGACTACCTCAACGGCGAGACCATCCGCATGGACGGCGCACTGCGCATGGCTCCGCGCTAGAGGACCTCGCGCAGCGGTGGCGGGCCGGCCGGTGAACGCCGGCCCGTCACCGCCCGCCGGGCCGAACGCCGCCGCCGGCGTTCTCGGCCAACAGATCGGCGGCCAGCGGAAGCTCGAGCACTTCGTCCGAGTCGATCCATTCGCGGAGCACCTTGGTGGCGCGGACGTCGTCCTCGTTGTACTGAAGCAGACGCTCGCGCTGACTCTCGTCGCGCACCGCGCCGTCCAGACCCACCGCGGCGGCGTACCACTCCATCGACGCCTCGCCGCCCGCCTCGTCGTCGCGCCAGTTGAACCCGGCCACCGGAGCGATGCGCTTGAGTCCCTTACCCTTCGGGCACACGAAGTTGGCGTTGACGGCCTCGAACACGTCCACCCACTCGCGGGATGCGATGAAGGCGTCCACCGCGGTCCGCGACGGAACACCCGGCATGCCGGCGAACCGGTCGGCGCTGCCGCGCAGCCACCGGTTCTCGGCATGCTGCGAATAGCAGTAGGCGGCGAAGGTCTTGCCTGCGGCACGCGCCGCATCGCGTTCGGCCGTCAGCCACGCCCAGAACTGCGCGAACGACCGCCCCTCGTCGCGCGTGGGCAGCGGATCCCACGTGACGAACGGACGATAGGCCACCGGCCGCGCCGGATCGGTGTTGTCGGTCAGGAGTGTGCCCCACATGTACGCGCCACGCTCGGAATAGCTCTCCATGTCAACGTCGACCTCGACATCGGCCCGCTGGACGCGCGGACGGTCGTGCCGCCGGACCAGCGGGATCTCGCGGACCCAGCACTTCGCGGACACGACGGTGTCGTCGAAGCGCACCGCACCCACCCACTCGGCCGGCTCCGCGCCGCGATAATCGGCGAGCTGATCGATGGTGACGACCCCGATGTCGCGGAGAATCTGCCCCTGGTTCCCGCCGACCACCAGACTCACGTCACGTTTCTCAGTGAGTTCGGCCTCGCACCGCGGCCACCAGTGACAACTGCGGCACTCGCTCACCCGTCGGGGCGAGGTCGCGATGTCCCCCGCGGCGATCGCCCGGCGGCGATCGAAGGTCTCGTCGTAGTCGTGGGCCGATTCGCCGAGCGGGACCACGACGATGCAGTCGGCGTCGAGACCGATCAGTCCGCCGAGCGCCTCCTCCCGCGCGGCGTGCAGCCGTCCGAGGTCGTCGAGCATCGCCGCGATCTGCGCCAGCCGCATCACGTCGCCGCGCCGGCTGCGGAACGACCGCGTCGCATCCGGCTCGGGATGCCAGCCGAACAACGGACTGGTCCGCAACGTCGGCACCTCGCCCTCGCGGGGTTCGGCGATCGTCGTGGTGACACGGTGGTTGACGACGATGATCGGGAGATAGCCCTCCCCCTGCCGCAGCAGCGCCTCGGCGTGACCGCGACGGCCGCGCTCCACGTCGGTCGGCAGTGCGGCCTGGAGAATCCACTGCGCCCCGCGATCCATCGCCGCACGGGTCGCCGCCACCCGGTCTCGGTGATCGGCCGCCTCCACCACGACCACCGTTCCCTCCGGACGGTCGCTCCAGAACCCGCGGATCAGATCGAGCACGTGACGTCGATGCGCCTGAGCTGCCTCGATCCGTCGATTCGCCTCGGCGGTCTCCGGCTTCGCGACACCGTCCGCGGCAGCCGCGGAGTCGAGCGCCAGCCGGTGCTCGCAACCCGTGAGATTCCGCGCACCGAGAATCGCAGATCCCACGTGATCGGCCTCGACTTTCCGTTTCCGAGCGGCAACACGGCCACGGGGGCCGAGTTGTTCATTACCCACAGAGACTATGCAAAGCTGGAGACAACTGATCGCAGGTGTCGGGTATCCGACGGGAAGGTCGCCATGGGACTGCTCTCATCTATGAGCTCGAAGAGGGCTCAGCGCAAGGCCGATGCGAAGGTTCGCAAGGCGGAGGAGAAGGCGATCCGCAAGCGCGCCGAGGTCCAGGCGGAGGCCGAGTCCCGCGCGAGCCGCAAGGCGCAGAAGCGTCGGCTCAAGGATGAGCACAAGTTCCACAAGCGGGCGCAGAAACAGGATCGCAAAACGGTCAAGGCCACCGGCAAGGCCCAGCAGAAGGCGGCGGCCGCCGAGGCCAAGGCGATAGCCGAACAGGCGAAGGCCGACGCCGCCGCGGCGTTCTTCACGCCGGCGAAGATGAAACGGTACCTCGCGGTGGCCCGGATGGCGGCCCCGATCGTGGTTCCGATCGCGTATCGGGCCGCGGTCGGCGCCCGCAGCCAGGTGACCGCCGTCCAGGCCCGCCGAGCGGGCGTGTCGCCGGCGCTCCTGACCCAGTACGGCGGCCCCAGCGCATCGCTGCGGGCGCGCATCGCGGCCTGTCGCGCCACCGCGGACGAGGTCGCGGAGCTCGAGCAGTCGGCCGAGGGCAAGGCCTTCGTCTCGGCGATGTCCAGCCGCCTGGACAACCTCCAGGTCGCTGCCGATGCCGCCGACACCATGCCCGCTCAGCAGCGGAAGAACGCCCAGCGCGCCATCGACAACGAGTTGACGGCGATCGACAACGATCTGCTGGCGCGGCTCAACGTCCATCCGGTCCAGGCGGGCTGAGCCGTGACGCGCCGGGTACTCGCGCTGCTGTCCTGCCTGATCGTTGCGGCCGCCGGTCTGCTGACCGGCGGCGCGACCCTCGGCCGCGCCCCCTCGACCGCGGCACCGCGGTGCGTCGACGTGCACGTCCTGTTCGCGCGCGGCACCGTCGAGGAGGCTCCCCCGCTGGGCGTCACCGGGATCGCGTTCGGCAACGCCGTCAGGAACCGGTTGCCCGGTAAGTCTGTCCGCATCGAAGCCGTCGACTACGCCGCGAGCGGCAACTTCACCGACCGGCTCGCGTTCGCGCGCACCTTCGTCGACGGAGTCAAGACCGCGCAGCGGCGGGTGAAGTCGATCGCCGCCGCGTGCCCGGACACGCGGATCGTCATCGGTGGCTACTCGCAGGGCGGCGCACTCGCCGGATACGCGATCAGTTCGGCCTACCGGGTCCCCGATCGCTATCAGCAGTACCGCACATACGTGCCCGAACCCCTGCCCGCGGCCGTCGCGCCCCACATCGCCGCCGTAGTGGAGTTCGCACCGCCGTCGGCGCGCTTCCTCCGCGAGGCAGGCGCTCCCCCGGTCCAGCCGCAGGCGGTCTACCGGAACCGGACCGTCGAGTACTGCATCCAGGGCGACACGATCTGCAACGGCGCACCGCTCGGCGGCCCGAACGCGCTGCACCTGCTGTACTCGGTGAACGGCATGGCCGATCAGGCCGCCGATTACGTCGCCCGGCACCTGTAGCGCGACCCGCGAGCCCCGGCCCGGTACCCCGCTCAGCTCAGAGCGATCAGCGACAGCGGGTCCGAGAGCGCGTCGGCGACCGTCGCCAGGAAGACCGAGCCCTGCTCGCCGTCGACGAGCCGATGGTCGAAGGAGAGGCTGAGGGTCGTCACCTGCCGCAACGCGATCTCACCCTGCCATTCCCAGGGTCGAGGCCGGACCGCGCCGAAGCAGAGGATCGCCGCCTCACCCGGGTTGATGATCGGCGTACCCGAGTCGACGCCGAAGACGCCCACGTTGGTGATCGAGAACGTGCCGCCGAGCAGGTCGGCGGTCGGCGTCGCACCGGCCTTCGCGACGGTCGTCAGTTCGCCCAGCTCCCGAGCGAGTTCCAGCAGGCTCATCGTGTGGGCGTTCTTGATGTTGGGGACCAGCAGTCCGCGGGGCGTGGCCGCCGCGATCCCGAGGTTCACATAGTGCTTGGTGACGATCTCCTGCGCGTCCTCGTCCCACGTCGAGTTGAGCGACGGGTTGCCGCGCAGCGCCACCAGCGCCGCCTTCGCGACGAGTGCGAGAGGTGTCAGCCGTACTCCGGAGAAGCGTCGGTGAGCGGCGAGGTCGTCGACGAGTTCGGTCATCGCCGTCACGTCCACGTCCACGAACTCGGTGACGTGCGGAGCCGTGAACGCGCTCGCCACCATCGCCTCGGCGGTGCGGCGCCGGACGCCGCGGATCGCGGTGCGCTCCTCGTCCGGCCCGGCGGCCCCCGCCGCGGTCGGCGCTGCCTCGTCGACCGCACCGGCCTTCACCGCGGTCAGATGCCGGTCGAGGTCGGCTCGAGTCACTTCGCCCGAGCGTCCGGTCGGCCGCACGTCAGTCAGGTCCACGCCGTGTTCGCGCGCGAGCTTGCGGACGGGCGGAGCAGCGAGCGGTCGTTCCGGAGCGCTGTCGCCGACCGCCCCGACCGTGTCGCGCGCGTCGGAGGCGGGCGCGGGCTTCCGCCGCCTCCGGGTGCCGCTCTCCGCCGCGACGCCGTACCCGACGAGCACGGGTTCGGGTGCCTGCGGCTCGGCGGCATCGGCCTCCGGCGCATCCGCCTCGTCGCCGGCGACCCGGATGTCGATGAACGGGCTGCCGACGTCGACGGTCTCCCCCTCCTGAACGTGCAGCTTCACCACGGTGCCCGCATACGGCGACGGCAGTTCGACGGCGGCCTTCGCGGTCTCCACCTCGGCGATCACCTGGTTGAGTTCCACGGTGTCACCGACCGTCACCTCCCAGCGCACCAGTTCGGCGTCAGTGAGCCCCTCACCGAGGTCGGGCAGATCGAAGGTCGAGATGACGGACATGCCGGGTCCTTCCGCAGGAGTCAGTCGAGGAGTACCGCGTCGACGGCGGCGAGGATGCGGTCGACGTCGGGCAGGAAGTGACGTTCGAGTTTCGCCGGCGGATAGGGGGTCGCGAACCCGCCGACCCGCTGGATCGGTGCCTCCAGATGGTAGAAGCACTCCGACATCACGCGGGCGGCGATCTCGGCGCCGACGCCCATGAACACCGGCGCCTCATGCGCGATCACCAGCCGGCCGGTGCGCCGGACCGAGGCCGAGAGCGTGTCCGTGTCGAGGGGCGAGATCGATCGCAGATCGACCACTTCGACGGACCGTCCCTCGTCCTCTGCGACGGCGGCCGCCTGCAGCGCGGTGGTGACCAGCGGCCCGTAGGCCACCAGCGTGACATCCTCGCCGGGACGTGCGACGCGCGCCTTGTGGAGGGGATACGGATCGGCGTCCAGAGCCGGGTAGTCCGTCTCGCCCTTCTCCCAGTAGCGTCGTTTGGGCTCGAAGAACAGCACCGGATCGTCTGAGGCGATCGCCTGCTGGATCATCGTGTAGGCGTCTGCCGCGTTGCTGCAGGTCACCACCCGCAGACCGGCGGTCGCCGCGAAGTAGCCCTCAGGCGACTCGGAGTGATGTTCCACCGCGCCGATGCCGCCGCCGAAGGGGACCCGGATGGTGATGGGCATCGAGACATGGCCCGCAGTCCGGTAGTGCAGTTTGGCCACCTGCGACACGATTTGATCGAACCCCGGATAGATGAAGCCGTCGAACTGGATCTCGCACACCGGGCGGTAGCCGCGGAAGGCGAGCCCGACCGCCGTACCGATGATGCCGGACTCGGCGAGCGGGGTGTCGATGACCCGGCCGGTCCCGAACTCCTCCTGCAATCCGTCGGTGATGCGGAAGACCCCGCCGAGGCGACCGATGTCCTCGCCCATCAGGACGACCTTCGGATCGTCGGCGAGCGCCTTTCGCAGACCCGCGGTAACGGCCTTCCCGAGTGGAGTCGGGGCGGGCGCCGCGGCGGTCATCATGCCTCCAGGGTGTCGAGGTAGGCGGCGTACTCGCGCCGTTCGGCGTCGATCAACGGGTGCGGTTCGGCGTACACGTCGTCGAAGATCGACAGCGCAGGCGGGTCGTCCAGCGCGAGGCATCCCCGCCGGAGTTCGGCGGCCGCGGCGTCGGCGTGCTCACCGATCAGCTTCGCGTCCTCGTCCGACAGCGCGCCCGCGGCCTCGAGCAGCAGGCGGATGCGCTCGATCGGGTCGCGCCGGATCCACTCGGCATCATCGGCCGCGGTGCGGTAGCGGGTGGGATCGTCGGACGTGGTGTGCGGTCCGCGGCGGTAGGTGACCGCTTCGATGAAGGTGGGGCCGCCGCCCTCTCGCGCCAGTTCCAGAGCCGCCCGGGTGACCGCCAGCACGGCCAGCACGTCGTTTCCGTCCACCCGCACGGTCGGCATCCCGTATCCGCGGCCGCGGTTGACGATCGGCGTCTTGCTCTGGAGGGTCACCGGCTCGGAGATGGCCCACTGGTTGTTCTGGCAGAAGAAGACCACCGGCGCGGCGAAGCTCGCCGCGAAGCCCATCGCCTCCGAGACATCGCCCTGGCTGGTGGCGCCGTCGCCGAAGTAGGTGATGACCGCGCTGCCCGCACCCTCGAGGTTCAGTCCCATCCCGTAGCCCGCGGCGTGCAGGGTCTGCGCCCCGATGATGATCGCCGGAGTCGCGATGTTGTACTCGTGCGGATCCCAGCCGGACAATGACGTGCCGCGCCAGAACGGCATCATCTCCTCGAGCGCCACGCCGCGGCAGTAGGCGACGCCGTGTTCTCGGTAGCTCGGGAAGACGAAGTCCTCGGCGTCGAGCGCTCGGGCCGAACCGATCTGAGCGGCCTCCTGCCCGAGCAGCGGCGCCCACAGACCGAGCTGCCCCTGGCGTTGCAGCGCCGTGGCCTCGGCGTCGATGCGTCGGACGACGACCATGTCCTCGTAGAGTCTCCGCAGTTCGGCCATGTCGATGTCGTCGACGTAGGTCGAGAAGTCGGGATGGATGTGCCGCTCGCCGGTGATGGTGACGAGTTGAACGATTTCGTCGATGTCGGACACGACTGCCTCCTTCGGGACGTCCGCGTGGATCGCACGCTTCCTGGTCCGTGTGGCCACCGTCTCAGTAGATTGCAGCCTGCGCAAGGTCCATCGGGGAAATTGATCAGAATGCCCAACATCGGCACCGTTCGACGAGCGATACTGTGCGCTATGGCCAGGCTGGACCGAACCGACGCGAAGATTCTCCGTGCTCTGTGCGAGTTCCCGCGCGCCACCGGCGTGCAGTTGGCGGGACTGGTCGACATGGCGCGCAACACCGTCCAGGCCCGGATCGGGCGGTGGGAGACCGAAGGCGTGCTGGCCCCTTTCGACCGTCGCGTGCATCCGCGCGACCTCGGCTTCCCCCTGCGCGCCTATATCGCCGTGGTGGTCGACCAGCATCGCCTGGAGCAGGTGCTGGACTCGCTCGACGGGATTCCCGAAGTACTCGAAGCCGTAGGCGTCTCCGGCATCGCCGATCTGCAGCTGCTGGTGGTCGCCGCCGACGCCGACGATCTCTACCGGATCGCCGGACATGTGCTGGCCGTTCCGGGAGTGGAACGGACGACGGTATCGGTGGTGATGCACGAGGCGATCGGGTATCGGACCCTTCCGCTGATCGAGCGCCTCGCCGGCGGACGTCCGCCCGACTGACCTCTCCGACTGGTCGGTTTGTGGATCTCACCGATCGGCGGCCTACCGATTCGTGCTGATGACCAAGACGTGGATCACATCTCGTGCCTACCCTCGGAGGGGAGGACACATCTCGCCTCTTCGACCTGCCGAGGGGAAGCCCCATGGACAACACCGCTTCGATCACCGCCGCCGACTTCGACACAATCGTCGTCGGCGGCGGAATCGCCGGCGTCTCGATCGCGTACGAACTGGCCGCCCACCGATCGGTCGCCCTCGTCGAACGTGAATCGACGCTGGCCTACCACACCACCGGCCGTTCGGCCGCGACCTTCCTGGAGAGCTACGGCAACGCCACCGTGCGTGCGCTCACCCGGGCCAGCCGCGACTTCTTCGTCGCGCCGCCCGACATCGTCGACGGCCCGCTGGTGGCCGAACTGCCGTTGCTGATCGTCGCCGAGGAGACCGAGGTCGACGGACTTCGCGCCCTGTACGAGACGGTGAGTCCGCGCAGCCAGACCATCGAGCTGGTCGACGGGAACGCGGCGGAACAGCTGAATCCGATGCTCCGGTCGGGTTACACCGACCTCGCGATGGTCGACTACGGTTCGCTGGAACTCGACGTTCACGGCCTGCACCAGGGATTTCTGCGCGGGCTCCGGCGCCGGGGCGGCACCGTGCTCAAGTCGGCGGGCATCGTCGAAGCCCGCCGCGAGCGGTCGTCCTGGGTGCTGCGCGATGCGGCCGGCGACGAACTGCGCGCCCGCACCGTGGTCAACGCGGCGGGGGCGTGGTGCGACGAAGTCGCGGGCATGTTCGGCGCCGCCCCGATCGGCATCGCTCCGCTCCGCCGGACCGCGTTCATGGTTCCCGGCCCGCGGGAGACCCCTGCCCGCTCCATCGCGGCGCGCCGCACCATGACGATGTCGGCGAGCGAGGACTTCTACTTCAAACCCGACGGCGCCGGCTTCTTGTGTTCGCCCGCGGAGGAGACACCGCAGCCGCCCTCGGACGCCAAACCGGACGATCTGGAGATCGCCCGCGCGATCGAACGGCTCAACGAGGCGACGCTGCTGGCCGTGCGCAGCGTCTCGACGTCGTGGGCCGGCCTCCGCAGCTTCACCGCCGACCGCACGCCGGTGGTCGGACCCGATCCCGCGGTCGACGGCCTCTTCTGGTTCGCAGGCCAGGGCGGCTACGGAATCCAGATGGCCCCGGCGCTCGCGCGCGCCGGAGCGTCGCTGGCACTCACCGACGATCTGCCCGCCGACCTCGCCGACTTCGGCATCACGGCGGCGTCCCTGGCGCCCGGCCGATCGGCCCTGGCCGCCTGAGGGTCAGGCGGCCGGGCCCGGCGGCATCAGTTCGCGAGCAGCCCTGCCCACACCAGCCCTTCCCGTTCAGCGAGCACCGCCGCCCGTGCCCGCGACGACGTGCCCGTTTTGGCCAGGATCGAACTGACGTGGGCGGCGACGGTCCGTTCGCGAACGCCGGTGCGGATGGAGATCGAATAGTTCGACAGCCCCGCCCAGACGTACGAGAGCACCTCGGTCTCCCGATGCGTCAGTCCATACGGGACAGGCGCGTCAAGCACCGTCACGGACGCACCGTCGGGAAAGTAGCGGACCTGGACCCGAAACGGACGACCGTCCGCCGCCGACCACAGACAGCGCACATCACGTCGATCGCGAACGCGGCTCAGACTGGCCGCCAGAGCCCTCAGCCGACTCCCCTCGGGCCCACCCGGCGCGAGCAGCGTCTCCACGCAGCCGTCCGAGCAGACGATCAGCCGGGCCACGGTCTGCACGGAAGCATCGTCACCCGTCCCGTGGACCGGTTCGGTCCGCGGGAGTTCGCTGCGGCACAGACCGGCCAGGATGGGGCGGACCCGATGCAACGCCACCATCCCGGACTCGGTGGGCCGACTCCGGCAGGTCGTACTCAGGTGGAGGTCTCCGACGTAGCCGTCGGTCTCGTCGACGATTCTCATCGACACCCCGCCCCGGTATCCGGCAGGGATGAGAAGGTCGCGGGTCATGGCGCTGGACACGAACTCCTCACCCACGTCCCGCCAGCTGCGGAGGGGCCGGACGGGGTCGTCGGCCAGCGCCCGGTAACTGGGTCCGCGGGTGAAATCGCCGGTGATCGCCTCGACCAGCGGCGGCGAATACTCCTGAACCGCCAGAACCGGACCGGTCCGGACACCATCCGGTCCGGCGAGCAGACCAGCGACCGCGCCCGTCGCATTCATCAGCACTTGCAGAACGCTCCGGGCGCGGTCGACGGATTCGGCGACGCAGATCTCGGCCAGTTCGAACCCCAGCGACCCGATGCCATCGGCCATGCACCACTCCGTCCGTCGACCTCAGACCAGGATCTCCGCAGCCCGAGCTCCTGACAAGTCCCCGTCAGCTGATCGCCGAGGCGTGAACGCGCGGACGACGGTCCGACCATCCGGCGGCCCGCTCGTACTCGCCGGCCAACTGCATCAGCAGCCCGTCCTCGTTGATGCGCCCGGCGAACTGCACACCGATCGGCAGACCGGTGGAACTCGGCCGTGCCGGAACGCTCACCGCCGGGGTCCCGGTGAGATTCTGCAACGGCGTGAAGCTGACGGTGTCGAAGATCCTCCGAGTCCACTCCTCGTGGCTCAACGAGGAGTCGTCGGAGTCGAGATGACCGAGAACAGGCGCGACCGTGTTGGTGGTCGGGGTCAGCAGCACATCGTAGTCCCGATAGAACGCGGCGACCGACCGGGTGATCGTGTTCACCACGGCCGACGCTTCCGCCATGTCGAGCACGGTCAGCGACCTGCCGTACTCCCAGCCCTTCAGGATCGCGGCTTCAAGGGTCTCCGGCCCGGGTTCCAGGCCGGACATCGCGCTGATCCCCGCGATCGACTCGGCGACGAACCCGCCCCAGTAGCGGTAGTGCGCCTCCATGAACTGGTCCCAGTCGAAGGACGGCGTCGCGACCTCCACACGATGGCCGAGATCCTGCAGCGTCTGCACTGCGGCCTCCACCGAGGCCACGACCTCCGGATCGACGTACGTGCCAGCCCACGACTCGGTGTGGACGGCGATGCGCAATCGCCTCGGGTCCTGCCGAGCGAGCCCGGCGAAGCCGTAGTCCTCGCCGGACCAGGCGTACTTGTCACCCGGTGCGGCTCCGCAGATCGTGTCGAACACGGTCGCGGTGTCGCGCACCGACCTGGTCACCACCGACTCCGCCGCGCACCCGTACAAGGCCTCCTGCATGTCCGGCGCCAGGCTGACCCGCCCACGACTCGGTTTGAATCCGACCAGACCGTTGTACGCCGCCGGGATCCTCGTCGAACCGCCGCCGTCGTTCGCATGCGCGACGGGCACCGCACCGGCCGCCACCAACGCGGCCGAGCCGCCGCTGGATCCGCCCGCCGACCGGGAGGTGTCCCACGGGTTGCGGGTGGATCCCGACGTCACCGGCTCGGTGTTCGCGTTGTAGCCCAGCTCCGGGGTCGTGGACGTGGCCAGCGTCGCCAGACCGCTCGCGCGGAACCGCGACATCAGTTCGGTGTCGTGATCGAACACGACACCGTCGGGGCCCGTCAGCCGGGTGCCCATCCACGTCCGGACTCCGGCCGCGTGGCAGATGAGGTCTTTGATGACGAACGGGACGCCACCCAGCGGACCGTCGGACGAGTACTCGAGCGGTTCCTCGAACGGTCCGGCGACGACCGCGTTGAGATCGTCGTTGACTGTGGCGAGTGCTTCGCGCGCGGCGGCGTGGACTTCGTCGGCACCGACCTGACCGGTCGAGATCAGCTCGGCCAGACCGGTGGCGTCGTGGGTGGTGTACTCGTCGAGGTGCATCAGGGACTCCTTGTCGAAACTATGAGGTGTCCCACAGTTCACTCGGAGCCGTCGACAGGAGCCATTGGCAGATCTGCCACCTTGACGATAGGCCCGGCCGCGGGTAACGCGACC
The DNA here is from genome assembly GCF_001578675.1 of Gordonia sp. QH-12. Taxonomy (NCBI): domain Bacteria; kingdom Bacillati; phylum Actinomycetota; class Actinomycetes; order Mycobacteriales; family Gordoniaceae; genus Gordonia; species Gordonia sp. QH-12. Next base: position 18,474 of record NZ_KQ969299.1, on the reverse strand, counting down.
GGGCCTCGAACCCACGCTTACCGGCCGGGCAGGTACTTGAGCGACTTGATGATCTGCGGGGTCAGCTTCAAGTACAGGCTCTGCGGGATCCCGCGGATGCCGTCGAGACCGATGAACCGCTGGGTGGCGATGGTCTGCGGCTCGGTGTACTTGAGCAGCCCCTCCTCACCGTGTCGGCGTCCCATGCCCGAGATGCCCATGCCGCCCATCGGAGCTGCCGTGGAACCCCATGCGGCGGCGTAGCCCTCGTTGATGTTGACCGTGCCCGCGTGGATCTGCTCGGCGATCTTCTGCGCTTCGTCGTTGCTGCCCGCGAAGACGCTGGCGTTGAGACCGTACTCGGTGTCGTTGGCGCGCTTGATCGCCTCGTCGGTGGAGTCGACCGGGTAGATCGACACCAGCGGGCCGAAGGTCTCGTCCGCGTAGCAGGTCATCTGTTCGGTGACGCCGGCGAGCACGGTCGGCTCGTAGAAGAACGGGCCCAGGTCGGCGCGCTTGCGTCCGCCGGCGAGCACCTTGGCGCCCTTGGCGACGGCGTCGGTGACGTGCGCGTCGACGGTGTCGACCTGCTGTGCCGAGGCGAGCGAGCCCATGTCGGCGCTGAAGTCATAGGTGCCCGCCAGGTTCATGCCCTTGACGTGCTCGGCGAACTTCTCCGAGAACTCGTCGGCGATGGCCCGATCGACGTAGATCCGCTCGATCGAGATGCACAGTTGCCCGGAGTTCGAGTAGCACGCGCGGGCGGCACCGGCGACGGCCCGGTCGACATCGGCGTTGCGGGTGATGATCAGCGGATTCTTTCCACCGAGCTCGGCCGAGAAACCGATCAGCCGCTTGCCCGCCTGAGCCGCGAGAGTCGACCCGGTGGCCGAGGATCCGGTGAACATGACGTAGTCGGTCTGCGCGACGATCGCCTGCCCGACCACCGAGCCCGGACCGGGCACCACGGCGTACAGCTCGCGCGGGAGTCCCGCCTGGTACAGGAGTTCAGCCAGCGCGAGGCAGCAGTACGGGGTGTTGCTGTCGGGCTTGATGACGACGGCGTTGCCCGCGATGAGCGCGGCCACCGCGTCGGAGACCGCCAGCGTCAGCGGGTAGTTCCACGGGCTGATGACGCCGACGACGCCCTTGGGCTGGTAGCGGACCCGAGTGTCGGTCGCGCCCGGAAGCATGCCCTGCACCTTGCGATCGGCAAGCATCTTCGGACCGTGCTGCGCGTAGAAGCGGGCGGTAAGCGCGACGTCGATGACCTCTTCCTGCGCATAGATCCGCGCCTTGCCGGTCTCGGCCTGCGCGATGTCCATGAGCTCCTCGGCGTGGTCGTTGACCAGCTCGGAGAAGCGGTTGATCACCTTGGCTCGGTCGGCGGCCGAACGATCGCCCCATGCGCTCTGAGCTGCGCGGGCGCGGGCCACGGCCAACTCGAGATCCTCGGCGGTGCCCACTGGCACGGTCGCCATCTCGACGCCGCTGTAGGCCTCGAGAACCGGTCGGGTCGGGCGGTCGGCCGGGTTGTCGATCGCGGCCAGCGCCGCCAGACGCTGGAAGTATGCGGGTGCGGGCTTCGGCATGATGTGCTCCTAGAGTTCTGTGGCCTGCGGTCAGGCTTGGGGCGCGACGAGGACGATGCCGTCGTCGTCGGAGTAGACGATGTCGCCCGGATTGAAGGTGACGCCGCCGAGCTCCACCGGCACGTCCCGTTCGCCCGCACCGGTCTTCGTCGACTTGCGCGGGTTGGTGCCGAGCGCCTTGACACCGATGGCCATGCCGCCGATGGTCTTCGCGTCGCGGATCGCGCCGTTGGCGATGATTCCCACCCAGCCGTTGGACCGACCGAGTTCGGCGATGATGTCGCCGACGAGCGCGGTGTGCACCGACGCGTCGCCGTCGATCACGAGCACGCCGCCCGGGTTGGGCTCCGACAGGATCGACTTGAGCAGCGCGTTGTCCTGGAAGCACCGGACCGTGGTCACGGTACCGACGAACTCACGGTTCCCGCCGTACTGGGTGAACTGGGTGTCGCAGCTCCGGACATCGGCGCCGATCTCGTCGACGAGGTCGGCGGTCGGGGTGAAGTTCAACGTGCTCATGGCCATCGATTCTAGGCGGGCGGACTCTTATCTGTAACGCCCGGTTACGTCACAGCTGCCGCAGCCGGTGAGCACCGGCTTCGGGCACCGGCTTCGGCGGCCCGCGCGGCGGCGGTAGCGTGTTCTATCCGTACGACCCGAGTCTCCACTTCCGGAAAGGCGGCCGACCGACGTGCCGAAGATCAGTGCCGACTCGCTCGCCGAGCACCGCGAGGCAGTGCTGTCGGCGTTGATCGACGGAACCGAGCGGATTCTGCTGAGCCGGGAACGGCTCACCGCGGCCTCGGTCGCCGCCGAGGCGGGCATCGCCCGGAACAGCATCTACCGCTACGTCTCCTCGATCGACGATCTGGTGGACATGGTGGTCGCGCGAGGCTTCGAGGAGTGGGCGTCGCAGGTCCGCGCGGACGTCGCCGCCGCTGCCGACCCGCGCGCCGCCGTGGTCGCCTACGTGCGCAGCAACCTCACACTCGCGGCCGGCGGCGAGCACGCTCTGCAGCGGTCACTCGCCCACGCCGGTCTGTCGGAGTCCGCCCGTGAGCGGATCTCCGACCTGCACGGACAGATCGCAGCCGTGCTGCACGAGGCGGTCGCGCGTTCCGGCGCCGCGCACCCCGACCTGGTCATCGCCGCGGTCGGGGCGCTCGTGGACTCCTCACTCGCCCTGGTCGGTCCGGAACAGGACTCGGAGTCGGTCATCGACTTCATGTGCGGCGCCGCGGAGGCGATCGTCGACTCCGACTGAGCCCAGTTAGGGACACCCTGTCGCGATCATGTACCGTCCTTCGCGACATAGTGTCTCTAAGATGGGAGCGATGGTGTTCATCGCATTGCGTGAACTGCGAGCGGCCTGGGGCCGCTTCGCGATGATCGGCCTGGTGGTCGCGCTGGTCGCGGCCCTGGTCGGAATGGTGTCGGGCTTCACGATCGGCCTGGGCAACGACACGGTGTCGGCGCTGCGTGCGCTCAACGCCCAGTCCGTGGCCTTCGCCGACGGAACCTCCGACTTCAACCGGAGCGTGATCTCGGCGAAAGACGTGGATGCCTGGCGATTCCAGTCCGGCGTCGAGGCGGCGCCGATGGGCGTCACCATGTCGCACGGCGAGACGCAGAAGGGCACGATGGTCGACCTCGCGGTCTTCGGCGTCGATCCGGACGGTCCGCTGGCTCCGGACACCGAGAGCGGTGATCGACTGACGCCGGCACCCGGCGAAGTGGTCGTCTCCGAGAAGCTGCACGACGACGGCGTCGGCATCGGCGACGTGCTCGCGATCGACAACAGCGACGTCCGACTGCGGGTGGTCGGTATCTCCGAGGCCCGCTCGTACGGCCACGTCCCCGCCGCGTACACCTCGCTCGACACCTGGCGGACCATCCGGTACGGCACCACCGGTCTGGGCCCGCGCCAGCAGGGAACCGCCGCCGCCGTGGTCATCGTCGGCGGGACACCGCCCGATACGCTCGGCGGCACCACCACGCAGAGCGAGGGCGTCCTGCTCGCCGCGGCTCCCGGCTACTCCGGCGAGCGGCTCACCATGAACTCGATCCTCGCCTTCCTCTACGTGATCGCTCCGCTGATCGTCGCCGCGTTCTTCGCCGTCTGGGTGCTGCAGCGTCAGGGCGTGTACGCGTTGCAGCGGGCGCTCGGCGTGTCTCGCTGGTCGCTGATCGGTTCCGCACTCGCCCAGGCCGCGGTGGTCGTCGCGCTCTCCACCATCATCGGCTCGGCGGTCGCGTATCTGCTCGGCCTGTTGCTCGGCGACGCCGTTCCCTTCGACCTCTCGTTCTCGTCCCTGGCGACGACCACGCTGGCGGTGATCGCGGCATCGCTCGTCGGCTCCGCCGTCACCCTCCGCTGGGTGGTCTCTGCCGATCCCCTGACCATGCTGGGAGCATCCCGATGAGCCTCGACCTCCGCGACGTCCGCGTCGAATACCACTCGGGTGAGGAGCGTCTCACCGTCCTCGACGGATTCGACGCGACCTTCCGAGCCGGTGAGGCCACGGCCATCGTCGGCCCGTCGGGCTCGGGCAAGTCCACCCTTCTCGGTGTGTGCGGCATCCTGCGACAGCCCGACAGCGGGAGCGTCACCCTCGACGACACCGAGGTCACGGGCCTGTCGGTCCGCGCCCGCGACCGGATGCGGCGCACCCGGGTGGGCTACGTGTTCCAGTCCGGCAACCTGTTTCCCGGACTCACCGTTCTCGACCAGGTGCTGGCCCAGGCCGTCATCTCCGGACGCCGACCGTCGCAGGCCCGCGACCGCGCCCTGCACCTGCTCGATGAAGTGGGGCTGGCCGGACACGAGAAGCAGCGGCCCGATGAACTCTCCGGCGGCCAGCGCCAGCGAGTCGCGATCGCACGCGCCCTGGTCCACGAGCCACGACTGCTGCTGATCGACGAGCCGACGGCTGCGGTGGACCGCAGCCAGGCCGGCCGCATCACCGCCCTGATCAAGCAGGTGACCGCCGAGTCCGGCTGCATCACGGTCATCGCGACCCACGACCCCGAGGTGATGGCCGCGGCGGACAGCACGCTGTCGCTCGCCGCGGTCTGACCGCACGCGCTCGAAAACTTTGGCTCCCGGACCGGTCTCACAGCCCGTTCCGGGAGCCAAGAGTTTTCGGGGTCTATTGGTGCGGCTTGGCCAGCGGGAACGCGAGCGACTCGCGGATCGACTGACCGGTGATCAACATGACGATGCGGTCAACGCCGAGGCCGAGACCGCCGGTCGGAGGCATCGCGTACTCGAGCGCGGTGAGGAAGTCCTCGTCGAGTTCCATCGCCTCCGAGTCACCGCCCGCCGCCAGGATCGACTGCTCGGTGAGCCTCGTTCGCTGGTCCACCGGGTCCGTCAGTTCGGTGTAGGCGGTGCCGAGTTCCACACCCCAGGCCACCAGATCCCAGCGCTCCGCGACGCCGTCGACGAGGCGGTGCGCGCGGGTGAGCGGCGACGTCGAGGTCGGGAAGTCCTTGTAGAACGTCGGGAACGTGGTCCGTGCCTCCACCAGGTGTTCGTACAGTTCCAGGACCAGATGCCCGGCGTCCCAGTCGGGGCGGAACGCGATGTCGAGCCCGCGGCACACGTGCCGCAACTCGTCCACCCCCGTCTCCGGAGCGATCTGCACTCCCGCAGCCTCCGACACCGCGGCGTGGACGGACTTCACCGGCCACTGTCCGGAGATGTCGACCGTCTCCACGCCGGCGTCCCCGGTGCGCTCGATCACCGCCCGCCCGTTGGCGGCGGTGGCCGCTGCGACGATCAGCTCCCGCGCGAGCGTCATCATCGACTCGTAATCATGGTGTGCCGCATAGGCTTCCAGACTGGTGAACTCCGGGTTGTGTGAGAAATCGACGCCTTCGTTGCGGAAGTTCCGGCCGATCTCGAAGACCTTCTCGATGCCTCCCACGCACAGTCGTTTCAGGAACAGTTCGGGGGCGATGCGCAGGTACAGGTCCATGTCGTAGGCGTTGATGTGCGTACGGAACGGAGTCGCGTTCGCCCCTCCGTGCACCTGCTGCAGGATCGGCGTCTCCACCTCCAGGAATCCCTCCGAGGCGAGATGATCGCGGAGGGCGCGGACCACGGCGCTGCGGGTCGCCAGCAGTTCGCGGCTGCGAGCGTTGACCGCCAGGTCGAGGTAGCGCTGCCGCACCCGGGCCTCCGGATCGGTGAGACCGCTCCATTTGTCCGGAAGCGGGTGCAGGCACTTGCCGTTCAGACGCCACTGCGTCGCGAGCACCGACAGCTCGCCCGATCGGCTGGTCCCGATGGTTCCGGTGATCTCGACGAGGTCTCCCAGATCCACGGTGGAAGCGAAGTCGAGCGAGTGCTCCCCCATCGCCGCGGGCTCCACGAGGATCTGGATCTCGCCGCTCTGGTCGTGCACGTCGGCAAACGTGACTCGACCGAAATCGCGTTTGCGCGTGAGCCTTCCGGCGATGCGCACTACGGTCCCGAGCGGCGCGGCCGCGGCCTGGGCCACGGTGTGCGTGGGCGGTTGCGCCACCGGGTACGGGTCCACTCCGTCGTCGATCAGCCGCTCCAGCTTGTCCAGCCGCACGCGCACCTGTTCGGGCCGACGCACCTCGGCGATCCCTCGGGTCCGCGACTCCGATTCGAGGTCGGCGACCAGTTCGTCGACGTCGATGCCGTCCGGGACCGACGACGCACCGCTCCGATAGTGCCTGGCCCGCCAGTGCTTGCCGGGAAGCTGGACGAATCCCTCGGCGACCATCGCGGCCAGAGCGACGCGTGGAATCACCTTGGCGTCTTCGTAGCAGATGTAGCGCGGCTTCCACCGGGGCTGATACTTCGCATTCGACTTGTACAGCGACTCCATCTGGAAGAACTTCGAGAAGAACTTCAGCACCGCGTACACCAGCCGCAGCACCGGTCGGGCCCCCACCTGCGGCCCGTGCTCGAAGACGTCTCGGAAGGTGGCGAAGTTGAGGGAGATCTTCGTGACGCCGACCGACTCGGCGTTCTGCGCCAGCTCGGACACCATGGTCTCCACCACGCCGTTCGGGCCGTTGCGGTCGCGCCGCATCAGGTCCAGCGAGACACCGCTGCGGCCCCAGGGAACGAACGACAGCATGCCGATGACCTTCTCGTCGGCGGTGCCCTCGGCCTCCACCGCCTCGACGAGCAGTGCATCGCCGTCCGCCGGGTCACCCACCCGGCCCAGCGCCATCGCGAAGCCGCGCTCCTGCTCGGTGTCGCGCCATTCGTCGGCGCGCCGGACCACTCCTTCCACCTCGGCCCACGGCAGTTCGCTCATGCGCCGCATCCGGACGGTCACACCGAGCCGTCTGACCCGCGACACCGACCCCCGCACACCCTTCATGGTGGGCCCGGACAGGCTGAAGTCGGCCGCGTTCAGGATCGCCTCGTCGCCGAGGTTGATTGCGTCGAGGCCGGCAGCGTGCAGGACTTCGGCTCCCCTGGTGCTGGCGCCGAGCACTGCCGGATGCCACCCATAGGTCTCGCAGAGCGCGAAGAACTCGGCGATGGCCTCGGTCCAGGAGTCCGGATCGCCCACGGGATCGCCGCCGGCGAGCGCTGTCGACATCTCCACTCGATAGGTGATCGCCGCACGTCCGTCGGGGGAGAAGACGACCGCCTTGTCGCGCCGCGTCGAGAAGTAGCCGAGCGAGTCCTCGTCGCCGTAGGCGTCCACAAGCGCACGCACCAGGCGTTCGTCCTCAGCGGTCATGAGCGAGCTGAGCCGCTGCGACCGGAACAGCACGACGGCCGCACAGATCAGCGCGAGCGCCCCGAACAGACCGAGCAGCCAGTTCACCATCCAGGGCGCGTGATGATTCGCGAAGGGTTTCACATCGATGGTCGCGAAGGCGACCACGTGGTTGAAGGCGTACGGCAGCCGTTCGTTCGGTGCCACGGTACCGGGTGCGACGCTGAGCAGCGCCCAGCCGGCGAGGGTTCCGGCGGCCAGTCCGCCGACCAGCACCACCGCCGCCCACCGGAGGGCGCCGCGCCGGACACGGGTGTTGAACTGCCGGTAGCCCGCGATCAGCACGACCATCAGCGCGATGTTGACGATCAGACCGCTCACCGACTGCCGCCACTCGTCCGCCCAGCCCGGGTCCGACGCGGCGACCAGGACCACCAGCAGGTTCAGCACGGTGTAGAGCGATAAGTAGGCGACCGTGATCCACCACGCCACACGTTTGCGCAGCGACAGCGACACCGCGAGCAGCCCCAGAACCACCGTCCACGCGAGGCTGGTGCTGGGCATGGGGAACAGGTAGTCGTCGACGAACATCCGCGGAATGCGGATCAGATGCCGGAACGGCGGGATCAGCGTCGACAGCAGTGAGACGGTCGCGAGCAACCCCACGACGGTCCCCGCGATCCGCGGTATCCGCCGGCCGAAGCCGCTGGGATTGGAGATGCGCCGGACGATCGCGGACGATCGACGATTGGCGGTCACGTGTCGACTCGCCTCCCGCGTCGCCGCACTCGGCATCGCGTCACGGGATCCGTTCTCCAGTTCTGGCATGCCTTCAAATTATCCGGGCGCCCGGCCGACGGAGAAGGACGCGCGGCACAATGCAGGAGTGGATCAGATCGAAATCCGGGATGACAGCATCCGACTCGGGCAGTTCCTGAAGCTTGCGAACCTGATCGAGTCCGGGGCCGACGCCAAGGCGGTGATCGCCGACGGGCTGGTCACGGTCAACGGCCGGCCGGAGATCCGCCGCGGCCGTCAGCTGCGCGACGGCGACGTGGTCGAGCTGGGCGGAATCAGCGTGCGAGTTTCAACTCCGTGAGCTCCTGCTGAGTGACGAGACGTTCTCGCTGCTCAGACAGCTCCCGGGGAACACGGCGCCAGTTGCCGACGACACGCGCGAGCATCGTTCGCGGGGTCTTGCGTCGTTGGCGACTCGTCGGCATGTCTGTCCTTTCCGCTCCGAGCCCGCAGTAGGCTCACTCCCTATCCAGAGTGTCGTCGACGACGCACCACGCGTTAGCCTCCGGCGCGGAAAGAGTCCGGTTTCACTCACGGGCCGCGGTATGAGCCAGGTCGGCCGGACACCTCCCCCGCGCCCTCGAGGTGCGCGCATACTACAGAGACCACCGGCCCCGAAGGAGCGAGACATGGCAGAGTCGATCGCAACGTACATCGCATTGCCCGGCACCACAGCCGAGGCAATGCAGCACTGGCACGACGTCTTCGGAGGGGAGCTCCAGATCCTCCGCTACGGAGACAACCCGATGCCCGGAATGCCCTTCGACCCCGACCCGCAGGCGGTAGCGCACGCGACTCTGGTGACGGACGCAGGCATCATCGCCGGCGCCGACGCGATGCCGGACGGTCACGACTACGCCGTGCAGGGAACGGCCTACTCGCTGCTCTACACGACGGACACTCCGGACCAGGCGCGCACCTACCTCCAGCGGTTGGTCGAGGGCGGCGGCCGCGAGGCCATGCCCTTCGCCCGCGCGCCCTGGGGCGGATGGTACGGCCAGGTGTTCGACCGATTCGGCGTGATGTGGGCGTTCTTTTGCGCGGGAGAGTAGTGAGACGGCGGGCGGACCCCGGCCGCGGTGAGCCCGAGGCGGCCCGACACCGCAGTGCCGGGCCGCCGCCGCGTAAGTCACGCAGCGTAGGTCACGCCGCGTATACGCCCAACCGGCGCGGCTCCTCCACCACCGAGTAGTGCGATGCGTCGCCGGCGATGATCCGGCTGCTCTCGCCGTCGATGCTCACCGGGACGTCGCCGGCGAGCGTGATCCGGTGCAGTTCCCGCTTCTGCCCGCCGAAGTCGGCGATGCCGTAGTGCTGCGTGGCACGGTTGTCCCAGATCGCCACATCGCCGAGACTCCAATTCCACCGGAAGGTGTTCTCGAGCCGGGTGATTCGGTTCTGCAGCAGCTGGTACAGCGGACCGAACTCGGCGGGCTTGAGCGCCGGGAACTCCTTGACGAAATGCCCGAGCAGCAGACTCCGCTCCCCGGTCTCCGGATGCACCCGCACCACCGGATGGAGCGTCTCGTACGCGGCGCTCGTGAACTCGCGGTAGTGGTCGGCGCGACGGCGCGTCTCCTCGTCACCGCCGTCGTGTTCGGCGGTCACGTAGTCGTAGAAGTTGGTGTGCTTGGCCCACAGCCCGTCGACCAGCGCCCGCAGCGGCGCGGGCAGTTGCTCGTAGGCCGCCACGGTCGAGGCCCAGGTGGTGGCTCCGCCCCACGCCGGCAGCGTCACCGCGCGCAGGATGGACGCCTTCGGGACGCGGTCGACGAAGGAGACGTCCGTATGCCAGCTGTTGGCGGCGCCTTCGATCGTCAACAGCTGCGAACCGCGGGAGGTGACCGTGGGGTGCGGAAGAGTCGGATCGCCGAGCAGTTCGGCGAACGCGTACTGACCGTCGTCGTCGAGACGATGCTGGTCGGTGAAGACGACCACCTTGTTCGCGGCGAGGGCGAGGCGGATCGCCTCGACCTGTTCGGCGGGCAACTCCCCGCCCAGGCGCACTCCGCCGATTCTGGCGCCGATGTTCTCACCGAGTCGGTCGACCGTGATGCCTGCTTCGGAATAGATCTTTCGCGCGGCCTCTTCGCGGTCGGCGCGATTGGAGATGGACGTGACGGTCATAGCGAGATCCCTCTCGAAGAATGTGGTTGGAATGGTGTGAATTCATCACTGAATCGGCGAATGCCGATGCTTCGCCTGTGAGTGAGGAACTGATTGATGAGATACCGATTCGGTAATTCAATGAAATCAGTCGGCTCGATCTGCCGCGAGATATTCACTCACCCTGATCGAAAGGACGCAGAGCCTCAATCCGCGTGGTCGGCGGCGTGATCGTCGATCTCTCGCCGCACGTCTTCGGGGACCCGCACCGGGCCGGGCCGGTAGGTGACGGCCACCAGGGCGGGACCGGCACGGAAGACGCCGCGACGGCGGCGCAGCTGCGGGTCCACGGCGCCGCGTGCGTCGCGACCCACCGAGATCCCGGTCCACGGCGCCATTCCGACCAGTTGCACCGCATCGGGCAGGGACGCGACCACCGTCTCATCGCCTGAGGCCGAGGCGAGCACGGTGAAGTCCCACCTCACCCGCGGTGTCGCGGCCGCCCGGAGGGTGACGGTGTCCGTTCCGGGCGGCAGAGCACCGGTGACCCGCTGGATCCGGCCGTAGGAATTGAAGGTGAACGTCAGCCGCCCGTCCTCCACCGCCAGCAGGTAGCCGCCCTGCTGGTCGCCGTGCGCGACCAGCACCCCTTCGTCCTCGGCCGACCAGCCCCGCAGTTCGACGATCACGTCGAAGTCTCGGTAGGCGATGAGCCGACTCGACCGGTACCGTTCGAGGGTCGGCGTCCCGGCCAGGATCCGGACCGGCGATGCGTACCGGCGGCCCTCGGCCGGGCGTCGCCGCTGCGGTGCGTCCGCGGTGTCGAAGAGCGGGAACACCGTGTTGTGCCAGGCCGCGGCGTCCCATGCCCGCGCCAGTTCCGCCACGAGGTCGGGATGCTCCGCGGCCACGTCGTTCGTCTCCGCGGGGTCGGTGCGCACGTCGTACAGCTGCCAGCGGGGTGCGTCGACGCGGTCGGGGCGGTGGTCGTGCAGCGACAACAGCTTCCAGCCGTCACGATAGAAACCGCGATGGCCCCCGAACTCCGCGTACTGCTCGATGTGCGGCGAGGACGCCGCCGGGTCGCGGAGCACCTCGGCGATGCTGACGCCGTCCCGTTCCACCGCGGGCACGCCCTGACGTGTCGCGGGAGTCGGCACGCCGGCCAGCTCCAGCAGAGTCGGCGCGAGGTCGGTGACGTACGAGAACTGCCGCCGGACGCCGTTGTCTCCCTCGGTCCGCGGCAGCCCGCTCGGCCACGACATCACGAACGGCACCCGCACGCCGCCTGCGAAGGTCTGGCCCTTGTAGAAGCGGAAGGGGGTGTTGGACGCCTGGCCCCAGCCACGCGGATAGTGAACGCCGAGGTCGGCCGAGCCGATCAGCTCCTCGTCGTGCGGCACGTCGCGCTCCCAGTCATCGGGCACCGGACCGTGCACGAACTGGCTGAAGTACGACCGTGTTCCGGTGGCCCCGCCCTCTGCGGTGCCACCGTTGTCGGAGGTGAACACGATGATCGTGTCCTCGAGCTCACCGAGATCCTCGAGTAGGCCGATGAGCCGCCCGACGCTCTGGTCGACGCTGTCGACGAGCGCCGCGTACACCTCCTGGTAACGCTGGTAGCGGCGCTTCTCGTCGTCGTTCAAGTCGTCCCAGCACGGCGCGTCGTAGCCGGGTTCGGTGTTGCGCTCGGCGATCGGCGTGCCGGGGTCGAACAGACCGTCGGCGATCTGTCGCGCGAAGCGTTTGCGGCGCACCTCGTCCCAGCCTTCGGCGTACCTGCCGCGGTGACGAGCCAGGTCGTCGGCTTTCGCCTGGTGCGGTCCATGCATCGCGATGTGCGCGAAGTACAGGAAGAAGGGCTTGTCCGCGTCGTGTGCGCGCAACGCTGTGATCTGGTCGATCGCCCGGTCCGTGAGATCGTCGGTGACATAGTACCCGTCGGGATACTCGTCGACGTCGACCACCGAGTTGTCGGCGATCAGCTGATTCGGGTTGAAGAACGAGTTCAAGCCCTCCAGCGAACCGTAGTAGCTGTCGAAGCCGCGCTGCAGGGGCCACGACTTCCGCGACCGCCCCGGGCTCATGTCGGCGTCCCGCACCAGATGCCACTTGCCGACAGCGAAGGTGGCGTACCCGGACTCCCGCAGTATCTCCGGCAGCGTGAGCACGTCGTCGGCCAGTTCCAGGCGCAGCCCGGGAAAGCCGGGGTCGGAGTTGGCGACGCTGCCGTAGCCCGCACGGTGCGGGTTGACGCCGGTCAGCAGCGCCGCACGCGCCGGTGAGCACACCGGTGTGGTGTGGTAGTTGCTCAGCCGGAACCCGCTCCGCGCGAGCCGGTCGATGTTCGGCGTCGGGATCTCGGCGCCGAAGGGACCGACATCGGAGTATCCGAGATCGTCGACCAGGACCACGACGATGTTCGGCGCGCCGGCCGGCGGTTCGGGCTCGGGCGGCCACCACGGCGTCGACACCGAGGTGGTGCGGCCGACTGCGCCGCCGAAATCCTCGTAACCTCGCGCGTGAGCGGGAATTGAATTGCCGTCGTTGCCGGACATCTGCCTGCTTCCTGTTCGCGTTATTCGCCGAATCAGCGTTTCGGCGCTTGCGCGAAGATGCCTCACTCTCCGATCTGCGGTCAAAGTTTAGATTCGGGCTGAACGCAACCGATTACATTCGGTCGCCACCCGCGAATGATTCCTCGAAGTCGCGCATTTCCGCGATCACCGTCCTCTTCGAGAAAGCAGACCTTCGCATGTTCCCGATTCCGCGCTCGCGAAAACCGTGGGTGCTCGCCCTGACCGTCGTCGTCGTGCTCGGCCTCGGTGGTTGCCGCAGCGCGGTCGAGGCGCAGCAGACCACCGCGACGTCCGGCCCCGTCGCGGCCGGCGGTGATCTGCGCGTGGGAGTACTCGGCGACCTCTCGCCCAAGACCTTCCTGCAGATCGGTACCGGCAGCGTCAACGGCCACGTTCTCGCGAACGTGTACGACACTCTGATCACCTACGACCACGCCACCCTCACGCCGCGGCCCTCACTGGCGACCTCGTGGAGCACGGCACCGGACGGCAAGACGCTGACGCTGAATCTGCGCGAGCACGTCCGCTTCCACGACGGGCGCCCGTTCACCTCGACAGACGTTCGCGCGTCGCTCCAGGCGTACCTGGGCGGTCCGTGGACACCGCAGTTCAAGCGCACCGCGGCCGCCATCACCTCGTACGACGTCAGCGATCCCCACCGCATCGTGCTGACGTTCGCGCACCCCACGGGCAACGTCTTCGACCTGCTCGACTCCGCGCCCGTCCTCGACGGATCCAAGATCGATGAGCTCAAGGCCGGCAAGTCGTTCAACGGCACCGGCCCGTTCCGGTTCGACTCGTGGACGCCGAACTCCTCGGTGCGTCTGGTCCGCAACACCGGGTACTGGGGCGGGGCGGCGCCGCTCGACGCCGTCACCTTCGTCGAAGCCCGCGATCCCAAGTCGCTCTACACCCGGCTGCGCACCGGACAGCTCGACGTGGCCAGCGGACTGACCGACAGCGACCACCAGATCGCCACGCGCCGTTACGGCTTCAGCGACATTCAGCTCACCGGCGGCGAGTCCCAGGTGTATGTGGGCGTCAATGTGGCCAACCCGGCGCTCGGCGACCCCCGGGTGCGTCGCGCCATCGCCTACGCGGTCGACAGGGATCGGATCATCAAGGACGTCTATCGCGGCTCCGGCTATCCGGTGAATCTGCCGTGGCCCCGGACCTCGCCCGCCTACGACGAGTCGGGCAACCGTACCTATCGCCGGGATCTCCAGCGGGCCCGCGACCTCCTGCGTGAGGCCGGGCCGGTCCCGCCGATCGACCTCGACTACACCACCGGCGGCTCGGACCGGATCGTTGCGGAGATCATCCAGTCGAACCTGCGCGAGGTCGGGATCACCGCGAATCTCGTTCCCAATGACCGGACCGTGCAGGCCACCAAACTGATCGGCGGTCAGTTCTCCGGGCTGTGGATACTGCAGCATGCCTTCGCGCAGTTCACACCGTCGACGCTGGCGGTCTCGGCGTATCCGTTCAACGCAGCCAAGAACTCCTCGAACTACTCGAGCGCCGAGTACTCGTCGGCGGCCGACGCCGCCTGGAAGATCGCCGATCCGGCGTCTCCGCAGGCTCTGGACGCCTATCGCCGACTCGACCGTGTCTGGCTCGACGACCTCTTCCTGATCGAGATCGGTGTCGTCATCTCGAGCGTGACCGCGGCGCCGACGGTCCACGGAGTCGACTGGGACCGCCGCGACCAGCTCCATTTCGATCACACCAGCCTCGCCACCTCTGATCGGAGGTCCTGACCATGACCAGATATCTCATTCGTCGGATTCCGACGGCCGTCGTCGTTCTGCTCGCCGCCTCTCTGCTCGTGTTCGCCGTGCTCCGGCTCATCCCCGGAGGTCCGGAATCGGCTCTGGCGGGTCCCGACGCCGGGCCGGAGCAACTCGCCGCCATCCGTCATGACCTCGGACTCGACCGTGGCTTCTTCAGTCAGTACTGGGCATGGATCAGCGCCCTGGTCACCCTCGACTTCGGAACCAGCTACCAGGTGGGCGGCGACATCGGCGATCTGATCTCCTTCGGCCTCACCAACACCCTCGTGCTGACCGCGGCTGCGACCACGGTGGCGGTGAGCCTCGGGCTGGCGTTGTCGCTGAGCGCCGTGATCTGGCGAGGACGGGTACTCAACGCGGTCCTCACCGGGATCAACGCGGTCGCGATAGCGTTGCCCACCTTCGTGGTCGGCACTGTCCTGATCGCCCTCTTCGGCATCCGCTGGCGAGTACTGCCCGCAGGCGGCACCCCGCCCAACGGACTCACCGACGACCTCGGGATCACCGCGCAGTATCTGCTGTTGCCCGCCCTCACCCTCGGGCTTCCCGCCGGGGCGATGCTGGCGCGGTTCCTCACCGAAGCCCTGCGGACCGAACTCGCACAGCCGTACGCCACCACTGCGATCGCCACCGGCGCGACCCGTCGTGATGTCGTCCTCAAGCACGCTCTGCGCAACGCGCTGCCGTCCACCGTCACCGCTTTCGGTCTGATCGTCGGCGCATTGCTCGGCGGGGCGGTGCTCGTCGAATCGATCTTCGGTTGGCCGGGGCTCGGGTTGCTCACCGAAGAGGGCATCTCCGCCCGCGACTACCCCCTCGTCCAGGTGCTCGTGCTCCTGTCGGTCACCGCGTTCGTGCTGATTCAGCTCGCCGCCGACGTCGTACACGCCTGGCTCGACCCTCGAATCCGACTGGCAGGTGCACAGTGACTCGTTCTTCCGACGCCCGACCATCCGACCCCAGGCCCGGGGTGCTGATACCGCAGCCACCATCCAGTTCGTCCGGCGAAGCCCTGCCCGTCGGTCCGGGACTGCTGCCGGAGGCACCCGCAGACCGTGACGAGACACGCGCGCGGCTGCCGCTCTACCGGAGCCTCCTACGCGGCTCCGGCCTCGTCGGGACCGTTCTCGTCCTCGCTGTCGTCGCCGCCGGGGTATTCGGTCCCCTTTTCCTCTCGCACGGCGCCGACCAGCAGATCGAGGGCGCGTATCTGCTTGCGCCCAGCGCCGATCACTGGTTCGGCACCGACGACGTGAACCGCGACGTCCTCGCACGCACGCTCGTCGGCATCCGCGTGGACCTGCTCATCATTCTCATCGCCGTCCCCATCGGTGCCGCCCTCGGCACGCTCGTCGGGCTTGTGTCGGTCACCGTGCCGCTCGCCGACAGCGTCGCGCAGCGCGTCTTCGACGTGATCCTCGCTTTCCCGGCGCTGATCCTCGGCATCGCGCTGGCCGCGATCCTGGGTCCCGGCGCGCTCACGGTCGGCATCGTCATCGCGATCGCCGAGATCCCCGTCTTCGGCCGACTGGTGCGGACCTCGGTACTGCGAGTACGCGAGCAGCCGTATGTCGAAGCAGCGCGGGTCAGCGGCGCCGGGACCGGACGGATCCTGCTGCGGCATGTGCTGCCGAACTCGGTGGAGGCGCTCGGCGTGCAGTTCGCGCTGTCGCTGTCGCTCGGGGTCTTCATCGAAGGTGCGCTGGGCTATCTGGGGATCGGCGTCGTCCCATCGACTCCGTCGCTCGGCGGCCTCATCGCCGCCGGAAACAACTACCTGGAGACCAATCCGTGGTTCTCGCTCGGACCACTGTTCGTCATCTCCGCTCTCGTACTCGGGCTCTACCTGATCGCCCAGTCGATCTCGAACGACAGAAGGAACCTCCGATGACCGCCGCGTCCTCCCCCGCCGTACCCGTACCGTCCGTTCCTCCGGCCCTGGAAGTGACCGACCTGCACGTGCGGTTCGCCTATCCGCGTCCGGCGGTCTCCGGAATCAGCCTCCGCGTCGATCGCGGCGAAATCGTCGCTCTCGTAGGAGAATCCGGATCGGGCAAGACCATGACCGCACGGGCCGCGATCGGTCTCCTGCCCGACGGTGCGACGGCCACCGGTTCGGTTCGGGTCGACGGACGCGAGATTCTCGGTCTTCCGGAGAAGGACCTCGCTCGCCTTCGGGGCGACCGCGTGGCCATGGTCTTCCAGGAACCGCAGACCGCGCTGAACCCGGTCCAGACCATCGGCTGGCAGCTTCGCCAGGCGCTCACCCGGCACAGCGGTCTGTCCCGGGCGGCGGTGCGCGCCAGGGCCGTGGAACTGCTCCGACTCGTCGACCTACCTGAACCGGAGGTCCGTGTCGGCTATTATCCGCACCAGCTATCCGGCGGCCAGAAACAGCGTGTGGTCATCGCACTCGCGCTCGCCGGCGACCCGGCCCTGCTGCTCGCCGACGAGCCGACCACAGCCCTCGACGTCTCGGTGCAGCGAGAGATCCTCGAACTCCTCGTCCGTCTCCGCGAGCGCACGGGCGCAGGCATTCTGCTCATCACGCACAACCTCGGTGTCGTCGCCGAGATCGCTGACCGCGTAGTGGTGGTGCAACTCGGGGAGACGGTGGAGACCGGCGACGTGGGACGGATCTTCGCCGAGCCCTCCGCACCCTACACACGCCAGTTGCTGGCCGCCGTTCCGCGCTTGGACACCGCGTCGCGGGACAGCAGACGCCACGCCGCGCACGGACCGACGCCGGTCGTCGTGGTCGACGGCGTGACCGTCGAGCATCCGGGATCGTTCGGGTCGAACCCGCACGTAGCGCTGTCGGACGTGTCGCTGGTGGTCGAGTCCGGTGAGGTGGTCGGGGTGGTCGGCGAGTCCGGCTCCGGAAAGACGACCCTCGGGCGAGCCATCGGCGGCCTGCTGCCCCTGGCCGGCGGCCGTATCCTGCTGGATGGCGACGATCTCGCCGAACTCTCCGGCAAGGACCTCCGAGCAGCGCGGCGCCGCATCGCCTTCGTTCCGCAAGACCCGACCGCCTCTCTCGACCCGCGCTTCACCGTCGCCGAGTCCATCCGTGAGCCGCTGGAGATCCAAAGGATCGGGGACCGCCGCTCACGCGCGGCTCGGGTCGCCGAACTGCTGTCGGCCGTGCAATTGCCGACCTCGTTCGCCTCTCGCCTGCCACACGAGTTGTCGGGTGGTCAGCGTCAGCGCGTCGCCCTCGCCCGTGCGCTCTCGACGGACCCCAAACTCCTCATCGCCGACGAGCCGACGAGCGCGCTGGACGTCTCCGTCCAGGCCCGCGTATTGGAGCTGTTCGCACAGTTGCAGGCCGACATCGGCTTCGCGGCACTGTTCATCAGCCACGACCTCGCCGTCGTCCGCCAGGTGTCCGACCGCGTGACCGTCCTCAAGGCCGGGCGTGTCGTCGAGTCCGGCAGTGCGACAAGGATCTTCGTTCAGCCCGCCACCGATTACACCCGCACTCTGGTGCACGCGGTCCCCGCCCCCGACCCCGAACGAGACCGCCTCGGCCGCGAGCTGCTGCCCGCAACCTCGTAGCCCAGATCGCGCCGCGGCCCCCGCACACGAACCCCGCCGTATCAACACAGTCCATAACTGCGGGAAGCCGATCGCCGTCCCCCGAGGATCGTCGAGTAGGCGGGCGAGCGCAGCGAGCACGCCGTATCGAGACCACTCTGCGCCTCGTGTGATGGTTTCGGCTCGCTTCGGGCTCAACCAGCCGTCGCCCCGAGGCTCGTCGAGTAGGCGAGTGAGCGTAGCGAGCACGGCGTATCGAGGCGACTCTGCCTCTGTGCAAAGTTTCGACTCGCTTCGCTCGCTCAACCAGCCTAAGAGGGGTGCGCGCTCGACCGGACTGGAAAAGACGGCCCCTCGAGGTTTGTCGAGTAGGCGG
>NZ_KQ969298.1:0-91015 GCF_001578675.1 Gordonia sp. QH-12 | reverse complement strand
TAGGTTCAAATCCTGCCCCCGCTACCGAACCGAGGAGACCCGCACCGTGAAGGTGCGGGTCTCCTCGCATTTCACGCGGCATTAGGCTGGACGCATGCACAGTCTCGGTTCCACCCTTCCTCGCCGCGGTCTCAACGCGCGACAACTGGAGACGGTGGGAAGGCTTCTCGACGCGGGCCTGTCGCTGCTCGAGGAGTCGGCCTACGAGGATCTGACGCTTCGGCTCATCGCCGCCGGAGCGAATGTCTCGCCGGCGACCGCGTACACCTACTTCTCGTCGAAGGACCACCTGTTCGCGTCCCTGTTCTGGCGGCAGGTGGCGCAGGCCCCGGAGCCGGAGCTGTCGGGCGAGGCCGCCGACCGCCTGCACCAGACCGTCCGGTACATCGCCGACGTGGTCGGAGCGTCGCCCACGGTCGCCGAGGCGGCCACCAAGAGTCTGCTCGCCGTCGATCCGGACGTGGCGCGGATCCGCGTCGAGATCGGCACCCACTGGTACGGACTGTTCACGCGCGCCCTGGGCGAGGATGTGGACCCGGCGGTCTTGCGAACACTCATGTTCACCTTCTCCGGTGCTCTGCTGGAGGCGGGGATGGGCGTCATCACCTATGACGACCTGTTCGACCAATTGGATTCGGCGGTGACGGTGATCGCCCGCGGCAACGTCTGACCGCGGCCGCGACGTGCATGCGGTTCAGTCGGGTTGCCGCTGCCCCCGCCACCACCACACCACGACCGACGTCACGACGGCGATGATGAGCGCGATGTCGACGTCCGGGCGGGCGAGTGCCTCGGCGGCGGTCTGGAGCCGGTCGGCGACGCCGGAGCCGGCCTCGGGATCGGCCAGCCCGACGAAGCCGTCGGTGATCCAGTACGCGCAGCCCGCCGCGATGAGCAGCAGGCCGGTGAGCACCGAAGTGCTGTGCCACGACCGGCCGAGGAAGGTGAACTCGCGACCGCGCAGCAGCGCGCGGCCGCGTTCGCCGAACCGCTGCCACACGAGAGCGATCGTGAACATCGGCGCGACGATGCCGGCTCCGTAGACCGCCAACAGGACGCCGGCGCCCGCGATCGCCCCCTGAGCCGCGGCCAGCGTGAGGACGGCGCCGAGGATCGGGCCGGTGCAGAATCCAGCGGCACCGGAGGCCGCTCCGAGAAGCAGGCAGCGGACCAGGCCCGTCCGGCGTTGCGCGGCGCCCCGCAATCCCTCGATTCCGGGCACCCGGCCGGCGATGTCGAACCCCCGGCCGAACATCGCCAGCAGGCCGAACGCCACGAGTACCGCGGAGGTGAGGGCGACCACCGCCGAACGATGCTCGGCGAACAACCGACCCAGCGCACCGACGCCGATCCCGACGGGTACCAACGTCGCGACGAGGCCGAGGTAGAAGACCAGCGAATGGATCACCAGCCGCGGCCCGGAACCGGCGGTCGATGCGAAGAAGGCGGGCAGGAGCAGAGCACTGCACGGGCTCAGCAGACTGAGCGCGCCGCCGACGAAGGCGGCTGCGAGTCCCACATTCATGGCTGCACGGTCACCTCAGCGTCCGGCGGCGTCGAGTTCGCTCCGCAGCTTGTCGGTGAAGACCTTCGTCGGCTGCGCCCCGAGGATCGGCTGGCCGCCGAGGATGAAGGCGGGCGTGGAATAAGTGCCCGCGGTGAAGCCGTCACTCGCCTTGTTCCGTACCGCCGACAAGACGGTGCGCGACTCGTAGTCGGTGCGGAAGCGGCCGGTGTCGAGCCTCAACTCGCCGGCGAGGGCGAGCAGTGCGTCGTCGGAGAGCGCGCTCTTCGGGCGCGGCCGGCCGTCGGCGAACAGAGCGGCATGGAACTCGCGCAGATGCCCCTGGAGCGCCGCGGAGTAGGCGGCGCGGGCGGCGCGTTCGGACTCATCGCCGAAGATGTTCATGTCCCGGAGTTCGATGCGCAGATCGCCGGCGTCGGCATAGGGCAGGAGTGCCGGGAGCGTGTCGTGCGACCACTTCGCGCAGTACGGGCACTGGTAGTCGGTGAAGACCACGAGACCGACGGGTGCGTCGACCGGACCGAAGGTCATCGGATCGGTCGGATCACGGTCCTCCCATTCCGAGCGGACCGGCGTCGATGCGGCACTGCCTGCCCGGTCGGCGGAGCCGTCGACCCCGTGCGAGGAACGGATCACCACGAAGGCGATCGCGGCGATGCCCGCCAGCACCGCGACGATCGGCACCAGCCGCGACCGGCGGAGCGATGTGCGGTCAGGGGCCATGCGTGCACCATAGCAACGACGCGGGGGCTCGGCGCCGGGAGACGGGGCGCGGCCGGGCCCGGGCGATCTGCGAGACTTGTGCGATGAATCTGACTCTCACCGCTCAGGTGGCGCTGATCGCCGCGGGTGTCATCTTTCTGTGGGCGCTGTTGCTCGGCGTGTGGAAGTACGCCGCCATCATGCGGAGCGAGACCGGACAGGCACACGTGTACGTCGACATCGCTCACCGCGCCGCACTCATGTACTCCTTCGCCACCGCCTTGCTGGCTGCGTTCGCGCAGTTCAGCGCGTGGTCGACGGCGGTCAACATGGTCGCGCTGATCGTCGTCCTCGTCTTCTTCGTCGGTGCGATCGCGTCCTACTGCCTGCACGGACTGCGACGCGACACCACCAACCAGTTCCACCCGGCGTCGCCGTCGCTGACCGCGTCGATGGTCGCGCTGATCATCGGCGAGGTGGGCGGCAGCGCGGTGATTCTCGCGGGCTTCATCGTCGAGCAGGCCGGCACCTGGGGCTGAGTGTCCCGAGTGGCGTTCCGGTGCGATCGGCGGCGCGTCAGATCAGATCGAACGTCTGGTTCTGGTGTCCGACGGTGGTCCGCCAGCCGAGATCGTGGTCGATCCGATGCCGCATCGACTCCGTGGCGTTGGGTTCGCCGTGAACCAGGAACGTCCGGCGCGGCGCCTCGTCGAAGCCACGCATCCATCGGATGAGCTCGTCGGAGTCGGCGTGCGCCGAGAGCATGTGCAGGTTCTCCACCCGAGCGTGCACCGGCAGCCACTCGCCGTACAGCTTGAGGAAGCGTGCCCCGTCGGCCAGCGACCGCCCGCGGGTGCCGACCGCCTGATAGCCGACCAGGACCACCGTGTTCTGTGAGCCGCCGACGAATGCGGCCAGATGGTGCAGGACGCGGCCGCCGGTCGCCATCCCGCTCGCGGAGAGAATGACCTTCGGGCCGTGGTCGGCGGAGATCTGTTTGGAACGTTCGGGGTCGCGGACGTACTCGGCGATCGCGAACATCTCGTCGACGTGTGCCGCGTCGAGCCGATGCGCCGCCGGATGCGAGCGCATCAGTTCGCCTGCGTTGATCGCCATCGGGCTGTCGACGTAGACCGGCACCCGGGGCAGCAGCCCGTCCCGCTGCAGAGTCCAGAGGTGATAGAGGATCGTCTGCGTCCGACCGACCGCGAACGCGGGGATCACGACGGTGCCGCCGCGGTCGACTGTCTCGGTGATGATGCGCAGTAGTTCGGCGGCCGGGTCCGCGTGGTCTCGCACGCGATCGCCGTAGGTGGACTCGCACACGAGGTAGTCGGCCCGGGGTACCGGCTCGGGATTGAACATCAGGGGGTCGTCGTACCGGCCGAGGTCGCCGCTGAACGCGACGGTGACGCCGCCCCACTCCACCTCGACGGTGGCGGCGCCGAGGATGTGGCCGGCGCCGCGGAACAGCGCTCGGACCTCGCGGGTGGGGGAGAACGACTTGTCCGTGGCGCGCGTGTGGAACTGGGCTATGGTCTGTTCGACGTCGGTGACGTCGTAGAGCGGCCGTGCCGGGGAGTGCCGCGTGGCCCGGTGCTTGTTGGCCAGCATCGCGTCGCGTTCCTGCAGATGGGCGGAGTCGCGGAGGATGATGTCGGCCACGTCGCGCGTGGCGGGGGTCGAATAGATCGGACCGCGGAAGCCGTCGCGGATCAGGCGCGGCAGGTATCCCGTGTGGTCGAGATGAGCGTGGGTGACGATCACCGCATCGAGTGCCTGCGGATCCACCGGCAGCGAGCGCCAGTTGGTCTCGCGCAGGTTCTTGATGCCCTGGAAGAGCCCGCAGTCGACGAGGATCATCCTCCCGTCGCGCTCGAGGAGATGCTTGGAACCGGTGACGGTTCCCGCCGCTCCGAGGCTGGTGAACGAGAGCGTCGACATCCGGTGGCCTCCTCTGATCGCCTTCACCCGAGCCTAGGCCGTGCCGGCCGCGTGGGTCGGGCGACACCGCGAGGCCGGTCGCTGCGACAGCGACCGGCCTCGTCGGAGAGCGCGGTTCCCCGGTTGAGGGGTGCGGGCGTACTTAGAGGTACGCGCCGCAGACCGGCCAGGCGCCGGGGCCCTGGGTGGCGAGCACGTTCTCCGCGACGCGGATCTGCTCCTCGCGGGACGCGTTGTTCGCGCTGCCGGTGCCGCCGTTGGCCTCCCAGGTGGACTGCGAGAACTGCAGACCGCCGTAGTAGCCGTTGCCGGTGTTGATCGACCAGTCGCCGCCGCTCTCGCACTGAGCGACCGCGTCCCAGTTGTGGCCGGTGTCGGCCGAGGCGACGCCGGCGGCCAGGGTCAGCGGGGCGATGGTCAGGGCGCCGGCGATCGCGGCGCGGGTTGCGAGCTTGGTAAGGCTCATCAGGCATTCCTCCTTGGGCGCAGCCCTCGAAAACGGGCTGCGTTCGTGGACGGAAGAGACGCTACGTCGTGAAAAACGTGAGGTCACACCGCGAAGCTGTGGTCGGAGACACAATCCGCTTGCTCTTGCAAGCGTGTAATTCTCAGCAAGATCCCAGGTGGGAGCGAGGATTCCGCTGTTATCTTTCCGTGATAAATCCGAGACCAAGTGTGACCGAGTCCACGCTGCAGAAGTGACTCCGGTCACCGGATTGCTACCGTTGTCCAATGGCCACCTACGCAGAAGTCTTCGCCCGCAGCATCGACGATCCCGACGGATTCTGGCTCGACGCGGCGGCGGGCATCGACTGGATCAGTCCGCCGACCAAGGCTCTCGACGATTCCCAGCCGCCGATCTACCGATGGTTCCCCGATGCCACGCTCAATACCTCGGCGAACGCGCTCGACCGTCATGTCTCGGCGGGCCGCGGCGATCGTGACGCGCTCGTCTGGGACTCCGCAATGGTGGGCGAGAAGCGGACGTACACCTATGCCGAACTGCTCGCCGAGGTGTCCCGCTTCGCGGGAGTGCTCGCCGCGCAGGGCGTGGCCAAGGGCGATCGCGTCATCGTCTACATGCCGATGATCCCGGAGGCCGCGATCGCGATGCTCGCCTGCGCGCGGATCGGAGCCGTGCACTCAGTGGTGTTCGGCGGGTTCGCTGCACCGGAGTTGGCCACGCGCATCGACGACGCCGAACCGGTCGCGATCGTCACCGCGTCGGGTGGACTGGAGCCGGGCCGAACCGTCGAGTATCTGCCGATGGTGCGGGATGCGCTGGCGATCGCGGCGTCGGCGCCGGAGACGGTGATCGTGAAGGACCGGCCGCAGGTGGCCGGATCGGCGGGGGACTACGGGTGGCTCGACTGGGACCAGCAGATGGCGACCGCGCGCCCGGCCGACGCCGTCGAGGTGGCCGCGACCGACCCGCTCTACATCCTGTACACCTCGGGAACCACGGGGAAGCCCAAGGGCGTGGTGCGCGACAACGGCGGTCACGCGGTGGCGCTGCACTGGTCGATGCGCAACGTGTACGGGGTGTCGCCCGACGACGTGTGGTGGACGGCCTCCGACGTCGGCTGGGTGGTGGGCCACTCGTACATCGTCTACGGTCCGCTGCTGCTCGGAGCGACGACGGTGATGTATGAGGGCAAGCCGGTCGGGACACCTGACGCGGGGGCGTTCTGGCGCGTCATCTCCGAACACGGAGCGTCGGCGCTGTTCACCGCTCCGACGGCGATCCGCGCGATCCGCAAGGCCGATCCCGAGGCCGCTGAACTGGCCCAGTACGACATGTCGCGGTTCAAGACCCTCTTCGCGGCGGGCGAGCGACTCGATCCCGACACGTTCGAATGGGCCTCGGAGAAGCTCGGTGTCCCGGTGGTGGACCACTGGTGGCAGACCGAGACCGGCTGGGCGATAGTGGCCAATCTGCGTGGACTCGAACCCATGCCGCTCAAGCCCGGGACTGCCACGGTCCCGGTCCCCGGGTACGACGTGCAGGTCGTCGACGCCGATGGCCGCCGTCTCGGACCCAACGCCGAGGGCAACATCGTCGTGAAGCTGCCGATGCCGCCCGGCACCCTCGCGGGGCTGTGGGGCGACGAGGAGCGGTTCCGTTCCTCATACCTCAAGGCGTTCCCCGGCTACTACCTGACCGGCGACTCCGGCTACATCGATGAGAACGGGTACGTCTACGTCCTGGGGCGGTCGGATGACGTCATCAATGTCGCCGGGCACCGGCTCTCCGCCGGGAGCATCGAAGCGGTGGTCGCCGCGCATCCGGCCGTCGCGGAGTGCGCGGTGGTCGGCATTCACGACGACCTCAAGGGACAGCGGCCGAGCGGATACGTGGTGCTCAAGGCCGGTGCCGACATCGACGAGGACCGTCTCCGCGCCGAACTGGTGCAGATGGTCCGCGACGAGATCGGCGCCGTCGCCACCTTCCGCGACGTCACGGTCGTCCAGGCTCTGCCGAAGACCCGGTCGGGCAAGATCCTGCGTAAGACCATGCGGCAGATCGTGGACGGTGAGGAGTACGCGGTGCCCTCGACCATCGAGGACCTCTCAGTGCTCGAGGCCCTGGTGGATCAACTCGGGCACTGATCACGCCGGATGCGGTGCCGGGCAGTTCGGTGTCGGCGCCGCACCCGCGAAACGGTCCTGCGTCCAGGCGATGAGCGACCCGACGGCGGGCGAGTCGTCGTCGATGAGCGTCATGTGCCCGAGCCCCGGGTAGGTGCGGTATTCGAGATCGCTGCCCGCGGCGCATTGGTCGGTGACGTACTCGTTCTGCGACGCCGGAGCGATCACCTCGTCCGACAGTCCCTGGGCGATGAGCGTGGGCCGCGGCAGCCGCGCGCTCGGCGTGTTCTCGGCGAGTCGTGCGCCCAGCGGACCGGACGTCGGGGTGCGCGTGTAGAAGTCGTGGCCGAGAATGAGCGCCTCGGCGAGCGAGACGGGCATCGTGGGCGACCACAGACAGCGCGCCGCCATTCCGCGCATCGGGAGGCGGGCCTGCGTCTTGATGTAGTCGGCGTAGCGGACGTCCGGGTAGGTGCGGGTGTACGCGTCCATCACATACGACGCCAGCAACGCGCCGCCCGCCATCGTCTCCAGCCCGGAGGCGAGAGCCCGCAGATTCGATGCCGGTGCGAGCGCCGCGGTGGCGATCACGCCGGCGTCGGGTGCGTACGACGGAGCCAGCAGTTCGGTCCACAGTGCAGCGTGTCCGCCCTGGGAATGGCCCCACACCACCGTCGACCGAGTCAATGACGCCCCGGGCAGAGCGCGGGCGGCCCGGATCGAGTCCAGTACCGAGCGCGCCTCACCCCGGCCGATCACATACGGCGACGGTCCCGGAGTACCCATCCCGATGTAGTCGGCGGCCACCAGCGCCCAGCCCCGCCCGACCACCGCGTTCAGGCCCGGCAGGTGTGCCAGCGGTGTCGAGGTCATCGACGGGGCGCAGTTCTCGGCGACGCCGGACGTCCCGTGGGCCCACGCGATCAGCGAGTGCGGACCGGGACCGTCCGGAACGACGACGAGACCGCTCGCCAGTGCGGGCCGGTCGCCGCGCAGGGTGGAGTAGAGGATGCGCCACGCGTGAGCGCCCGGCGGGATGCCCGCGGCGGTCGGCTCCGACTTCAACAGGGTCCCCGGCCGCACGCCGGCGGGAAGCTCGGCTCGATAGAACGCGCCGGGTTCCTCAGCGGTGCCGCGGACGACGAATGTCGCGATCACCAGCGGCACGGCGACGATCGTCGCGACCGCTGCCGCGGCCGTCCGCAGCGCGATTCTCGCGGTCCGCTCCCGGCCGGGTTCGGCCGCGGCGGTCCGGCCGCGGATGCCGACGAGCAGCTCGGCCGCACCGCGCCACACCAGCGCCAGCCCGACGGCCTCGACGACGATGAAGATGCTCACACCCGGCCACGACACGGCGAGCACAGCGGTGGCGATACCGGCTGCGCCGAACAGCACGTCGGCGAACCACGCGGGGCCGCGGCGCGCGGCGCGCACCCATCGGCCCACGCCCCACACCGCGAGTGCGATCGCCGCGGCCACCGCGATACCGAAGATCGACAGACTCCGCCAGATCAGCAGCACGGTACCGACCAGCGGCAGCAGGACTGCGACGGCGAGCCGGAGCGGTTCCCGGCGAGTCTGGGATTCGATGAGGTCGACGAGTCCGGCCACGATCAAGCCGATCGCCAGTGCGGCGGCGGTCCACGGCACGCTCGCGAACGGGCGGAGCACCAGCAGGACGCCGACGGCGATGGATGCCAGAGCGAGGAGCAGGCGCCAAGCTCTGGCGGCAGTGGTCATCTCATCAGCGTAGGAGGCACTGTGCGGCGCGGAGAGGTTTCGACGCGAGCCCGCTCAGCCCAGAACACCGGGTCGGAGCAGCGTGCGCATCACCCGGAGGGTGTCCTCGGTGGTCAGGTCGGCTGATCGCACCTGCTCGACGATCACGGCGTTCACCGCGCCGATGAAGCCGGTCCACAGCAGCGGGTCGGGCCTCGCGGTGAGCAATCCGCGCTCGGCGCCCGCCGCGCTGATCGCGTCGAGCGAGGCACCCCACCGGGTCCGGCGCTCGGCGCGGTGTTCCTCGAACTCCGCGCTCACACCCACTGCCTCGACGAAGCAGATTCGGGTGAGCCGAGGGTCCGCGCCGAAGAATTCGACGAATGCCCGGATCCCCGCGTCGAACACCGCCTCGATCTCCGCGGCGGTCTCGAGTGACCGTTCGACGGCTTCGATGACGGCCGTGCTCGCCGCGTCCTCGGTCTCGTCGTAGACCGTGCGGAGCAGATGCTCGCGGTCGCCGAACTCCTCGTAGAACTGTCGGGATGACAGAGCGGCGTGCCGACAGACCGCTGACACGGACGTCGCCGCGTAGCCGTCGGTGCCGAACAGCGCGATCGCCGAATCACAGAAGCGTCGACGCCGATCTCGGCGACGGTCGTGCATCGACTGGCCGCGATAGAGCCTGGGTTCGGTCACCGGTCCAGGCTAGCGGTCGAGCCCGGACCGGATGCCGCTAGCGCTCCGCGCCCAGAGGTTTGCCGAACAGTGCCGCCAGCCCGGCGCCCACCGCTGCCGAGAACGTCGGCCACCATCGCGGCCGCGACGTCATGGTGAGGTCGTCACTGGTCCGGCAACCCTGTGCGGCCGGCTTGCCGTCGAGCCGATCCTTCAGCCACAACAGTGCCAGCGGCGCACCCGAGACCTCGGCGATGAGATGTTCCGACAGGTGGTCGCGGGTGTAGGTCACCCGAGCACCCGGGCGGCGGCAGTACTGACCGACGAGCCGATCCACCTGGCCCACGGGGATGATCTCGTCGAGGGCGGAGTTCCACATGTACATGGGCATGTCGGGCAGGCTCTTGCCCATCCGGGTGTCGTCGAAGACCCGACGCACGGCGGGTGCCCGCAGCGCGCCGCCCGGTGCGCGGATGAACCCGATGTTGTTCAGGAACGGGAAGGTCGCCGCCTGATACTGCACGCAGAGGGGACCCTTGAGTGCCAGCACCGCCCGGCCGAGCGGGTCGAGGTGGGAGTTCATGAAGGTGCGGAAGTAGTCGTACTCGCGGGTGAGTCCGACCACCGCGCCGAGCACGAGGCCGCTGGTTACGTTGTTCTGCGCGGCTTTGAGGACCACCTCGAGATCCGCGGGGACTCCCCCTTCTGCGGCGCCCACGATGTTCAGTTCGGGGGCGTACGTCTTCTTGAGTTCAGCGGTGTGCCCGGTGACGATGGCGCCGCCGGAATAGCCGTACAGGCCGATGGGTGAGGCATCGGTGATCGACGACGGCGCGAATCGCTTGGCGGCACGGAGACTGTCGAGGGTGATGCGGGCACCGAGTGGACCGGCGCCGTAAGCGTGGTTGGGGCCTTCGTGGTCGGGAAGCACCACCGCGTACCCCTGGTTCAGAAAGCCCTGGGCGATGAGCAGTTCGGCGGGAGCGACCACCTGACCCAGAAGGGGGCCGGCGTTGAGGTGCTGGACGGCGTACGACGTCGCGCAGTAGCCGGCGGTCGAATCCTCGGCGATCTGCATGGAGACGACCTTGCGCGGGCCGGTCGTGGTGCCGCGCGGCTTGAGGATCGTGGTGACTGCGGGGATCGCCCGGCCGCGGGTGTCGGTGGACCGGAAGATGAGCTGCCACGCGTCCACGTTGATGGGAGCGACTCCGAAGTTCGCGGGGGTGATCCGCCGGGCACGCAAGATCTCACCCGGAGCGGCGGCGGCGACTTCCCGGGCCGGAGGTCGGTAGAAGGCGGGGTCGAGCTCTTGTGGCAGTGGAACGAGCGGCGCCTGCGTCACGGCCGGGTCGGCGTGGGCGGGCGCGACCGGTGTCCCCGCCGCTGTCGCGACGACGGCCACGGCGCTCAGCGCAGCGGCGAGGAATGTGCGTGTTCTCAATTCGACCCCCGTGTG
The DNA here is from genome assembly GCF_001578675.1 of Gordonia sp. QH-12. Taxonomy (NCBI): domain Bacteria; kingdom Bacillati; phylum Actinomycetota; class Actinomycetes; order Mycobacteriales; family Gordoniaceae; genus Gordonia; species Gordonia sp. QH-12. The sequence goes on along the minus strand of NZ_KQ969298.1, from coordinate 80,399 downwards.
AAACGTTCTTATTTCAAAAGTTTCGCTGAGAGTACACGGGGGTTGCCCAGATCACAATGGATCGTCGGGAAGTGGGAGGTCACCGGGGCGGGTGAGGGGTCGGTGGGCGGTCTCGATGCGCATCGTCACTTCGTTCCTCCGCTTACTCGACGGACCTGCAGGGTGGTGCTTACTCGACGAGCCGGGGTGGTGCCTAGTCGAGGGGCCGGCGGGGTCGCGGGGGCGGCCTGGGGACGGGTCAGGGGCGGGGGATTCGCTCGGAGCCCTCGATGAGGACGCCGCGTCGTGAATCCCCCGCCCCTGATCGTGCGACGGGAATGCAGAGCCTACGGGCTCGGCCTGATCACTTCAGTTCGGCACTGCTCTTCCCGAGAATGCGCCGGGCGATGATCAGCTGCTGAATCTGCTGCGTTCCCTCGAAGATGTCGAGGATCTTCGAGTCGCGCGCCCACTTCTCGAGCAGGGTGCGCTCGGAGTAGCCGTAGGTGGACGCGAGTTCGACGGCCTTGTTGGTGACGTCGGTGCCGGTGCGGCCGGCCTTGGCCTTCGACATCGACGCCTCCAGCGAGTTCGGCATCTTGTTGTCGGCCATCCACGCGGCGCGGATCGCGAGCAGGTATGCGGCCTCGTAGTCGGACTCCATGCGGATGAACTCCGCCACCGCGGCCGGCTGGTCGGCGGCCGGACGGTCGTAGTCGATTTCGAGGCCGGCCTCCTCGAGGAGCTTGCGGAGTTCCTCGAGTGCGGCGCGCGCGACGCCGACAGCCATAGCGGCGACCATCGGCCGCGTGTTGTCGAAGGTCTGCATGACCCCGCCGAAGCCCTTCTTGACGTCCACCTCCGGCGAACCGAGCAGGTTGGTGGCGGGGATCCGGCAGTCCTCGAAGCGGATCACGGCGGTGTCGGACGCGCGGATGCCGAGCTTGTGTTCGAGCCGGACGATGGTGACGCCCGGGTTGTCCCGAGGGACGACGAAGCTCTTGATGGCCGCGCGCCCCAGGCTGCGGTCCACCGAGGCCCACACCACGATGTGGGTGGCGCGCGAACCCGCGGTCACGAAGATCTTCTCGCCGTTGATGACGTACTCGTCACCGTCGCGCGTCGCGGTGGTGGTCACCGCGGCCGAGTCGGAACCGAAGCTCGGCTCGGTGATGGCCATCGACGCCCAGACCTCGCCGCCGAAGCTCTCGATCTGTTCGTCGGTGGCGACAGCGGCGATGGCCGCGTTGCCCAGTCCCTGATACGGGATCGAGAGCATGAGCCCCACGTCGCCGTACGACGCCCACATGGCGTTGAGGACCGACTGCATGTTGCCGCCGTTGGCGTTGTAGCCCTCCGGTCGCTGCTTGTTGGCGTCGCCGCGACCACCCGCGGCGCCCGCACCGGCCTGGCCGGCGGCGGCGAGACCGTTGTAGAGGTTCGCCAGAGTGTCCAGCTCCACCGGGTACTCGTGCTCGGCGAGGTCGTACTTGCGCGAGATGGGCCGGAAGATCTCCAGCGCCGCATCGCGCGCCTGCTCCACCGTGGGCTGCAGCTTCTTGGGCAGTTCGAGATTGATTGCCATGATGTCGACTCCTGAAACTCGTCTCGCCGTCAGAGAACGACGATGCCCTCGCCGATGCCCGCGCCGCGCAGGTCGCGGTACCACCGCTCCACCGGGTGCTCCTTGGTGAAGCCGTGGCCGCCGAGCAGCTGCACGCCGTCGAGGCCGATCTGAAGGCCCTTGTCGATGGTGAGCTTGCGCGCCAGCGCCGCCTCGCGGGCGAACGACAGACCCTGCTCCGCACGCGAGGCGCCGCGGAGGGTCACCAGTCGCAGGCCGTCGAGTTCGGTCGCCATGTTCGCGACCATGAACGCCACCGCCTGGCGGTTCGAGATCGGCTCGCCGAAGGCCTCGCGCTCGTTGACGTAGGGGATCACGTAGTCGAGCATCGCCTTCGCGGTGCCGGCGGCCAGTGCCGACCAGCCCAGGCGCGACAGGCGCACCACGTCGCGGTACGCGGCCGCCGCGTCGTCTCCCTCGACCTCGCCGAGGAGAGCCGTGGCGGGAACGGCCACGTCGTCGAGCAGCAGCCGCCCCATTCCGGCTGCGCGCAGGCCCATGCCCGGATCGGCTTCGATCACCAGACCCTGGCTGTCGGACTCGACGATGAACAGGGCCGGACGGCCGTCGAGCTGCGCGCCGACGATGAACAGTTCCGCGCTGCCTGCCGCGGGGACGAACGACTTCACGCCGGAGAGGCGGAACCCGCTCGGCACGCGCTTGGCCTTGGTCTGCAGGTCGAAGGCGTCGAACAGCGGGCGCGGCTCGGCGATGACGACCGCGGACGACGGTACGTTCTCGCCCGCGAAGTCGGGAAGGTAGGTGCGCTGCTGGCCGTCGCTGCCGAAGTTGGTCAGGGTGGTCGCGACGCCGCTCGGCGCCAGAAGGGGCAGGGCCAGTCCCATGTCGCCGTACGCCATGGCCTCGGCGACGAGCGCGTTGGTGACCACACCGCGTTCGGTGGCGGCTCCGTCGAAGGCCTCCGGAACGTTGATCATCGTGATGCCGAGTTCCGCCGAGCGCTTCAGGATGTCCTCGGGAGTGGTGGCGGCGTTGTCGGCGTCGTATGCCGCCGGCCGCAGGATCTCGGTGGAGAAGTCGCGGACGGTCTCCGCGATCATCTCCTGCTCTTCGTCGGGGTTGAGGTTGAAGAAGCCCTTCGACGAGGTGACCGGACGCTCCGGCTTTCCGCTGCTCGCGACCTGGGTGAACGCGCGGTTGGCCGCTCCGAGGGTCTTGAATCCGGTCTTGGTGGCGTGGAAGGCCACCCGGTTGATCGGCTCGCGCAGGTGGTACTTCTCGGCGATGTCGGAGCCCGTGATGGTCGTGAGCAGGCGCATGGCCGCACCGATCGGAGTGCGCTTGTGCGGCTGCGCGCCGACGGACGAGGTGTCGCGGGGTTCGGTGTTCGTGGTCATTTCCTCACCAGATTCTCGAAGCGGATTGTCGCGATGGAGTTCTTACTCCGTAGTAAGGAGTTACCTTACTCCTCGGTAAGAAGGTTGTCACGACTCCGGCACGACTATCGTCGGAGCCATGCGCATCACCCATTTCGGCCACTCCTGCGTACTGCTCGAGATCGATCGCACCCGGGTGCTCTTCGACCCCGGAAACCTCTCGTCGGGATTCGAGACGCTGACCGGGCTGGACGCGATTCTCATCACCCATCAGCACCCCGACCATGCGGATCCGGCGCGGCTGCCCGCGCTGGTCGACGCCAATCCGCAGGCGGTCCGTTACGCCGATCCGCAGACCGCGGCCCAACTGAACGAGAAGCGGGACGCCGGCCAGTGGTCGGTGATGGCGGCGGGGGAGCAGACGCGAATCGGTGCGCTGACCGTCCGCGGCACCGGCGGCAGACACGCCGTGATCCACCCGGATCTGCCGGTGGTCGACAACATCGCGTACGTGGTGGACGCCGCCGACCGTCCCGGCGCCTTCATGCACCCCGGCGACAGCCTGTACATCCCGTTCGAGCGGATCGACGTTCTGGCCCTGCCCGCGGCCGCGCCGTGGCTCAAGCTCAGCGAGCCCGTCGACTACCTGCGCGCGGTCGCGCCGCGGCGGGCCTTCCCGATCCACCAGGCCGTCCTGTCCGATGCCGGCCGTGCCATTCACAATGCGCGGATCGACGAGATGAAGCCGACGGGCACCGAGTTCTCCGTGCTGGAGTCCGGGGTGCCCGTCGAACTGTGACCGCCGCCGCGGCCTGAATCACCGCCGCGTGGTCACTGTTTCGGCAACGGACTGTAGAAGACCAGCCCGTTGCCCTTGTTGTCGTAGACCACCGCACGCCGCTCGTGCGCGTCGTTGTACGCCTGGGTGACGATGCCGCCGCCGCTCGCTTCGACGGCTTTCGCGGCCGCGTCGACGTCGTCGGTCTTGATGCCGACCACCACCTGACCGTGGATCGGGTGGTCGACGGCCGTCGCGAGTGCGACGGTGACTCCGCCGCCGTCGAGGGCGGCGAAGTGTGCGCCGTCGCGGAACTTCAGAGCCATTCCCAGCGTCTCGCTGTAGAACTTGATCGATTCGTCGAGATCGTCGGTCGACAGGACGATCATCTTCACTTCGTTGCTCATGGCGCCTCCGCATTCAGTTCTCGGAGCGGAATGTCGCTCCATCGCGGAGGCTACCGGCGACTTCCTTGTGCCGCAGGAGTATTCCGGCGCGAATGCGGAGTCACGCGCGGAGGATCACGTCCCCAGGGCTGCCAGAGTCTCCCGCTGCAGCAGACCGTTCGTGGCCACGGCGCTTCCGCCGCCCGGGCCGGGCCTGCCGCCCAGATCGGTGAACTCGCCGCCCGCCTCGCGTACCAGGACATCGAGTGCCGCGAGATCCCACAGGGAGACCTCCGGTTCGGCGGCGATGTCCACTGCGCCCTCGGCGACGAGGCAGTAGTTGAAGAAGTCGCCGTAGCCGCGCACGCGCCAGACGCTGTCGGTGAGCGCGATGAATCGGTCGCGGATGCCGCGGTCGGCCCAGCCGGACAGGCTGGAGAAGGCCAACGACGCCGAGCCGAGGTCGTCGACCTTCGACACCGAGATCGGCCTGGGCTCGCCGCCGTCGAGCGACGCGAAGGCGCCGCCGCCCGCCGCCGCCCACCAGCGCCGGTTCAACGCAGGCGCACTCACCACGCCGACCGACGGCACGCCGTCCACGAGCAGGGCGATGAGCGTGGCCCAGACGGGAACGCCGCGGACGAAGTTCTTGGTGCCGTCGATCGGATCCACCACCCATTGCCGCCCGGTGAGCAGCGGGTCGCCGCCGAACTCCTCGCCGAGCACGGCGTCGGCGGGTCGGGCCTGGGCGATGCGGTCGCGGATCATCCGTTCGCACGCGAGGTCGGCGTCCGACACCGGGGTGAGATCGGGCTTCGAGTCGACGTGCAGATCGAGGGCGCCGAAGCGGGAGAGCGTGAGGTCGTCGGCTGCATCGGCCAGATCGAGTGCCAGCTGAAGATCTGCGCCGTGACCGGCGTCCGAGAGGGTAGCCACGGCATCCGAGGCTAGCACCGGTGGCCGATGCGTCCGGCCGTGCGACATCCGTCTCTTCCCGATGCCGTCCGGCGGTACTCTCGGGCCATGCCTGTGTGGATCAGCGTCGTGTTCATCCTGATCGTCGCGACGTCGCTCGTCGCGATGCTGATGCAGCGCCGTGGGCGCCGGATGTTCGGAGGCGGCGTCGACGCGGCCTCCGGCTATGTGGAGGGCACGCTCACGGTGACCGGGCTCGGCAGGCAGAACGAGCCCGACAAGAACGGGAGCCGGTACTGCACCATCAGCGGCACCATCATCGGCCCGCAGATCGCTCCCACCGAGGTGTACGGCACTCAGGTGCTCGGCGCCGACGACGTCGCGCCGACGGTGGGCGCGTCGATGCCCGTGGTGTACCGGCCCGGCAAGGTCGACTCCACGTGGCGGTTCGGGGTGCTCGGCGACTGACCGCGGTCGGGCGTCCGCGGCCAGAGGGTAACCTGGTTCCTCGTGCACCCCGATGTCTCCGCTGATCTCGAATCGCTCGACGCCACCCTGACGACCGTCGAGAAGGTGATGGACCTCGACGAGCTCCGTCGCCGAATCGACGAGCTCGAGATGCAGGCTTCCGACCCCGACCTGTGGAACGACCAGGAGCACGCGCAGAGCGTCACCTCCGAGCTGTCGCACGCGCAGTCCGAACTCCGCCGGGTCAGCGAGCTCCGGTCGCGCCTCGACGATCTCCCGGTGCTGTACGAGCTCGCGGAGGCGGAGGAGGGCGACTCGGCCGTCGCGGCTCTCGAGGACGCGGAGACCGAGCGAGCGGACCTGCGCCGCGACATCGAGGCCATGGAGGTCAAGACCATGCTAGCGGGCGAGTACGACCCCCGCGAGGCGCTGGTGAACATCCGCTCCGGTGCGGGCGGAGTGGATGCGGCGGACTGGGCGCAGATGCTGATGCGCATGTACATCCGGTGGGCCGAGCAGCACGGGCATCCGGTCGAGGTGTACGACACCTCGTACGCGGAGGAAGCGGGCCTCAAGTCCGCGACCTTCGCCGTCAAGGCGCCGTACATGTACGGAACGCTGTCGGTGGAGCAGGGCACCCACCGCCTGGTGCGGATCAGTCCGTTCGACAACCAGGGCCGCAGGCAGACCTCGTTCGCCGAGGTCGAGGTGTTGCCGGTGGTCGAGACCACCGACCACATCGACATCGACGAGAACGACGTGCGGGTGGACGTGTACCGCTCGTCCGGCCCGGGCGGACAGTCGGTCAACACCACCGACTCCGCGGTGCGGCTGACGCACGTCCCGACGGGCATCGTCGTGACATGTCAGAATGAGAAGAGCCAGCTGCAGAACAAGGTCGCCGCGATGCGCGTGCTGCAGGCCAAACTCCTCGAACGCAAGCGTCTGGAGGAGCGTGCGCAGATGGACGCGCTCAAGAGCGACACCGGCGCCAGCTGGGGCAATCAGATGCGCTCGTACGTGCTTCACCCCTACCAGATGGTGAAGGACCTGCGAACGAACGTGGAAAGCAACAACCCGTCTGCGGTGCTCGACGGTGATCTCGATCAGTTCATCGAAGCGGGCATCCGCTGGCGGATGAACGAAGGCGAGTGATCGTATCGATTCCGTTCCCACCTACCTGGTAGATCGGCTCGGGCTGCCGAGCTGGCTGCAGTCCTGGGAGAAGTGGCTCGCAGTCGACTTCGTCGGCATCCTGCTCTGGATCATCGGCGGGATCCTGGTCATCCGGTTCTTCCGATGGGGTGCCGGCCGGTACAGCAAGCGGGTGCTGCGGCAGTTCGAGTCCAGCGACGACATCGTGCAGTCCGAGGACATGAAGCACCGGCGGGCACTGGTGGACGTCGTGACCTGGACGTTGGTAGCGCTCACCGTTGCCGCGGTCACGATGCACATCCTGGGGATGTGGGTCGCGAAGAGCAGCCTCGTGGGGCTGAGCGCGGTGGTCGGTGCGGCGCTGGGCTTCGGCGCGCAGCGCGTGGTGCAGGATCTGCTGGCCGGCTTCTTCATCATCGCCGAGCATCAGTACGGCTACGGCGACGTCGTCAACCTCTCGGTGACCGGCGGCCTCGAAGCCGAGGGCACCGTCGAGGATGTGACGCTCCGCGTCACCCGACTCCGGAACACGGACGGCGAACTGCTCATCGTGCCGAACGGTCAGATGATCAAGGCCGCGAACCTGTCGAAGGACTGGGCGCGGTCGGTGGTCGACGTGCCGGTGCCGCTCGACGCCGACATCAACGAGGTCAACACGGTCCTGCGCGAGGTGGGACAGACCTTCTACGACAACCCGCGGTGGAACCGGTTGCTGCTCGACGCGCCGACCCCGCTGGGCATCACCAACCTCGAACTCGACTCGGCGACCGTCCGGATGGTGGCGCGGACGCTTCCCGGCCAGCAGTTCGAGATCGGCCGCGCGCTGCGCGGCGACATCATCTACGGCCTCGCGCGCCACGGGATCTTCGTCCAATCGGTGCAGCAGCAGTCGGCGGTCAAGACCGCCGGGGACGAGGCCGCCCAGACCGGAGGCGGGGTGAGCGATGAGCACTGAGGAACGGCCGGCCGACACCGCCGCTCACACGACCGTCGCCGAGGCCGCCGCAGCTCCCGAGCCGTCGGCGATCGTGAAACTCGCGCGGCGCATGCGGCACGTCTATCACACGCGCATTCGGACGACCACCGTCGTCCTGATCCTCATATGGTTCGCGCTGCTCGGCTTCTACGGGTTCAGTTCCGAGCACTACGCCACCGAGCCGAGGGTCCCGCAGGGCACGCAGGTGCAGCAGCCTGTCGAGCCGACGACGTCGCAGCCCAGCTACACCTCGCAGACCCCCACGTCCTCGACCGTCGAGTCGTCGACCGAACCGACGCAGACCGAGACTCCCACCACGGAGACCGGACGGGGCACCGAGGGCACCGGCCGTCAGACCGGGCGGGCCACGCCGAGCACGCCGGCCGGGGAGCAACAGCAGCAGCAACTGCCGCAGGCGCCGAATGGAACCGTGCAGCCGACCTCCCAGCCCGGAGCCAGTGCGGGCGAGTAGTCCTGACCGGTCAGTACACTTGGCTACCGTGATCAAGCTGACGAATGTGACGATGCAATACGCAGCGTCTTCTCGCCCCGCGCTGGACGATCTGTCGCTGGAGGTCGAGAAGGGGGAATTCGCCTTCCTGATCGGTCCGTCGGGTTCCGGTAAGTCGACCTTCTTCCGGCTGCTGCTCAAGGAGGACAAGCCGACGTCCGGCGACGTGTACGTGGGGGATTTCCACGTGAACAAGCTCCGCAGCCGGGAGGTCCCGAAGCTCCGTCAGTCCATCGGCTGCGTCTTTCAGGACTTCCGCCTGCTGCAGCAGAAGACGGTGGCCGACAACGTGGCCTTCGCGCTCGAAGTGATCGGCAAGCCCGCGTCCACGATCCGGGAGGCGGTACCCGAGACCCTGGAGTATGTGGGTCTCTCGGGCAAGTCGGACCGGATGCCGCACGAGCTGTCCGGTGGTGAGATGCAGCGGGTGGCGATCGCGCGAGCCATCGTCAATCGTCCGGCCCTGCTCCTGGCCGACGAGCCCACCGGAAACCTCGACCCGGAGACCAGCGAGGAGATCGTCGAGGTTCTCGATCGTGTCAATCGCGGCGGCACCACCGTCGTCATGGCCACTCACGACCGCCACATCGTCGACGCGATGCGGCGCCGCGTGGTGGAGTTCGACAACGGGACCCTGGTGCGCAACGACGAGCACGGCGTCTACGGCATCGGCTGACACTTGACCTTCCACAGGCGGGAAACCAAAGGCATCACATGCGCTTGAACTTCATCTTCGGCGAGGTCTTCAACGGCTTCCGCCGCAACATCACCATGACCGTCGCGATGGTGCTCACCACGGCGATCACCCTCGGCATGCTCGGCGGCGGTCTGCTCGTGATCCAGATGGCCAACAAGAGCCAGAAGATCTTCCTCGACCGCGTCGAGATGCAGTTCTTCATCAACGACGCGGTCACCGCGAAGGATCCGAACTGCCTCGAGGCTCCGTGCACCACACTGCGCACCGACCTGGAGTCGGAGCCGGGAGTGGCGTCGGTGACGTTCATCAGCCAGGAGCAGGCGTACAAGACGGCCAAGGAGTCGTGGGAGAAGGACTCGCCCGAGCTCGCCGACTTCATCCGCAAGGAGGCGTACCAGGGAGCGCTGCGCGTGCGGATGGCCGATCCCGACCGCTTCGGCGCGGTGCTCGACAAGTACTCGCGGGCCGAGGGCGTCGACGGAGTCCTCGATCAACGTGACCTGGTCAAACGTATCTTCAGCGTGCTCGACGGGGCTCGCAACGCGGCCTTCGCCATCGCCGCGGTCCTGGCCGTGGCCGCGATCCTGCTGATCGTCAACACCGTGCAGATCGCGGCCTATACGAGACGGACGGAGGTGTCGATCATGCGGCTGGTCGGCGCCACCAGGTGGTACACCCAGCTGCCCTTCCTGCTGGAGGCGGTGATCGCCGCGGTGGTCGGAGCGCTGCTGGCCATCGGCGGGCTGTTCCTGGCGAAGATATTCTTCTTCGACAAAGCGCTCGAAGACCTCTACGGTGTGAACATCCTGGCGCGCATCACGTCGGCGGACGTGTGGTTCGTGTCGCCGTGGCTGCTGTTGTCGGGCATCGTGCTCGCCGGCGTCACCGCGTACGGCACCTTGCGCGTCTATGTCCGTGAATGACGACTACATGAAGAATTCGGAGGTCTGCCGTGCCCAGGGATAAGGGTAAGTCGGTGATCGCGACGAACCGGAAGGCTCGGCACAACTACACGATTCTCGAGACCTTCGAGGCGGGGATGGTTCTCCAGGGGACCGAGGTCAAGGCGCTGCGCGAGGGCAAGGCGTCACTGGTCGACGCCTTCGCGACGATCGACGACGGCGAGGTATGGCTCAACGCCGTGCACATCGCCGAATACGGCAGCGGCACCTGGACCAACCACGCCCCCCGACGCAAGCGCAAATTGCTGATGCACCGTCGTGAGATCGACGGGCTCATCGGCAAGCTGCGCGACGGAAATCTGACGCTGGTTCCACTGTCGATGTACTTCTCCGACGGTTACGCAAAGGTGGAGCTGGCGCTCGCCAAGGGCAAGCAGGCGCACGACAAGCGCCGCGACATCGCCGAGCGGACCGCCAAACGCGAGGTGGAGCGGACTCTCGGCCGGCGCGTCAAGGGAATGTAGCGGTTGGCGGTTCCGCGCAGACTCTCCGGCATCGCGCTGACGCTTGTGGTCGCGGCGCTCACGGCCGCGGGCTGCGCCGACCGGGCACCGCAGGCGCAAGCGGTTCCCGAGGTGGGCTGGCTCGTCGCCGACCATTCGTGCGCGCCAGATCGGGTGCGGGCTCAAGCCGACGCTGTGGTGCGCACCGGTCTGCGCGACGTGGGGTTCCGCGAGTTGTTCATCGATTGCAATGACGAGGATCGCGCCCGGATCGACGCCGACTCGGGCGTTCGCGCCGATCTGGCCTCGCTCGGACTGCACATGCATCCGCTCCCGTCCGCGCAGCGACGCACGGCCGTCGACGCCGCGGCCGCTACTCCGTCCGGGCTCCGGACGGCGGTGACGCGGCGGGTGATGAGGGCCGAGCCCCTGGTGGTGACCGGAGATCTGCCCGCCGTGCCCCGTGGCACGGTCGAGATGCTCCGGAACCCGGAGATCGGTGAGTTGGTCCGCGATCGCCGTGCGGCACCGGGCGCCGAGGTGAACGGCGATCCCGAGACGTACTCGCGGGCGATCGGGGAGCGGGGACTGCTGGTGTCGTTCACCAACACCGGACCCGTCGGCCGCGACATGTCGATCCCGATCGCCGATCTCGGCCTGGCCGGCGACGACGTGGTTCCGGCGCGTGAGGTCTGGTCCGGACGCCGCATCAAGGCCGAGGACGGGGAACTCACCATTCGGGTAGGAGCGGGCGACGCGGCACTGCTGCGGATCGGCTGAGCGACCCGAATGACGTCGCGACGAATACCGGGATGATTCTGTCGTCTCCGTTGGTTATGATTAGGTGTCCGCCAAAATCTGGAGGGCACCCCCTCGGGGCCGATCGGTTTCGACTACGTGCATCGAGGTGGGGGAAGCGTGTCGGTGCAGGCTAGAGACCACCGTAAGCGTCGCAGCAACCAATTAAGCGCCGATTCCAATCAGCGCGACTACGCTCTCGCTGCCTGATCAGCGAGGCTAGTCTGTCGGCCCGGTTCTAAGTTCCCGGAACCGGATGCCGGCATCAGCTAGGGAACTCACTGTCGCCGCCGGTCGCGGGCGTCGGCAGGACATCCAACAGCGACTGGGATCGTCATCCCGGCTTGTTCGCGAGACCGGGAGATCCGAGTAGAGACACAGCGGACTGCACACGGAGAAGCCCCACTGAAGTGACGGAGGACCCGGGTTCAATTCCCGGCGGCTCCACGAGGTAAGGCCCCCGGTCGTCACCGACCGGGGGCCTTACTCATATCCGGCAGCTCATATCCGGCAGATCGCTAGGCTGCGTTGATGCAGATCACGAAGTGGATCGGGACCGCGAGCTGGTGGGTATTCGTCGTCGCTCGTCTCGTGGGAGAGATGGGAGAGCCGGTCGCGGGGACATCGCGCGATTTCGTCGGCTTCCCTGCGGGTCGGCGGTGGATGGACCGCGTACACGCCGCTCACCGATGCGATCGCGACGAGGAACGTCGACACCGCCGCACCGAATGCGCTGATGCTGATCTCGCTGATCGCACTGGCAGTCACGGTGGCTGCGGGAGTGGTGCAGGCCGTGCTCAGTCGCCGTCTGCTCGTCGGCGTGATCGCGGTCGCGGCGCCGGTCGTCGGAGGTGTACTGGTCCTGTGGGCTCTCTACCACCGGACTGGGGCCGCAGGCGCAGTGCAACTCTCGTCGCTGTCGGTATTCGCCCTGATACTGACCGCCGCGGCTGTTCGCGGTCTCGGTACACAGCTCGGTGCGTATGGGAATCGGGCCGGGGCCGCGGCGCCGGTCGGAGAGGAGCGGACTCGACCGGCGGAGGATCCGCCTGACGGGGACGGGTTCTTGCAGGTCGGCGACGGTGTGGTCGAGAAGACAGTGCCGGTGGCCACGTGCGAGTTGCTCTGCCGGGCCGTGTCTCGGTTGACTGGAGAGATGCGCAGAATCGCCGTGGGCGTCGTCCTCATCCTGCTCGTCGCGCTCGCCACAGCGTGCGGAAGTGACCCGTCGCCGGCTCAGCGGCTGGCGGACGCGCTGAACAGCCGCGACATGACCGCCGCCGCCTCGGTGACCGACGATCCGGCGTCGGCCGAGAAGGCGTTCACAGCCAGCTTCGACGGGATGGGCGAGGCCAAGGTTCACGTGAGTGTCGGCGGCGAGGACGACGACGAACTGAACTGGTCGTGGTCGCTGCCGCACGGCCGGACCGTCGACTACACCACATCGGTCGCGGAGACGGGCGGCAAAGTCCGCTGGACGCCGCAGCTGATTCATCGAGACCTCAAGCTCGGCGCTCGTCTGCTCTACAGCGATGACAAGACCTACGACGTCCCGGTCGTCGACCGGTCCGGTCGCGACCTCCTCACCTGGCAGGAGGTCACGGTGGTCTCGCTCGCCCCGGATCGGTCCGGGTCTGCGGAGGCACTCGCCGCGCGACTGCGGCCGGTGGCGCCGACGGTCACCGCAGCATCCGTTCGCGCAGACGTCAAAGGAAAGAAGGAACCGACCACGATCGTGACACTGCGCGCCGCGGACGCGAAGAAGGCCGGGGACCTCGCTTCCATTCCCGGCGTCACAGTCCGCAAGGAGGGACGCCTGCTCACCGCGTCGAAGGACCTGCGCTCTCCCGCGGTCGCCGGCCTCGAGGAGCAGTGGCGGAAATCGATCGACGCGGCGGCCGGCGCCACCGTGGCGATCGCCGACGCCGAGGGGAACCCGATCGGGCGCGTGAAGACATTCGACGGCCGGACTCCCGAGCGGGTGGAGACCACTCTCGACGTCACCCTCCAGCGTGCGGCGAATGCCGCGGTCGCCACTTCGCGTCGCCCGACGATGCTGGTCGCGATCCGGCCGTCGACCGGAGGGATCCTGGCGGTGGCGCAGAACGAGGGAGCCGACCGGCAGGGGCCGGTGGCGTTGAGCGGTCTGTACCCGCCGGGCTCCACGTTCAAGACGGTCACCACGCTGGCCGCACTCGATGCCGGCGTCACGAAGCCCGATGCGATACTGCCGTGTCCCGGAAAGAAGCGGATCGGCGATCGCGTCATTCCGAACGAGAACGAGTTCGATCTCGGTGCCGTGCCGCTGCACACCGCGTTCTCGCGCTCGTGCAATACGACGATGGCGGCGCTGTCGGCCGAGTTGTCCGATACCGCGCTCACCGACACTGCGCGCTCGCTCGGGCTCGGCGTCGATTACACGATCCCCGGGCTCACCAGCGTGACAGGCGCGGTCCCCGCAGCGAAGACCACTGCGGCGAAGGTCGAGAACGGGATCGGGCAGGGCACGGTCACCGCCTCGCCGTTCGGCATGGCGCTCGCGGAAGCGAGCCTCGCCGCGCGTCACACCGTCACGCCCACGTTGATCCAGGGACGCGCCACCGGGGAGAGTGCACGGCCGTCGGAGATCTCGGCGTCGGCGGCCGCCGCACTCCGGACGATGATGCGCGAGACCGTCAGTTCCGGCACGGCGACCGCCCTGCGCGACATTCCGGGGCTCGGAGGCAAGACGGGGACGGCCGAGTTCGGCGACAACACCCACTCGCACGGCTGGTTCGCCGGCATCGACGGCGACCTCGCCTTCGCGACCCTCGTCGTCGGCGGTGACAGCTCGGCGCCCGCGGTGCAGGTGAGCGGCGAGTTCCTGCGGGCGGCGAAAGCGGATCTGCCCTGACCCGGAGAAGCGAAGTGCCCCGCCGTGGGCGGGGCACTTCGTCGAATCGGAGCGGCGCTTACTGAACGCCGGAGAAGACGGTCTTCAGAAGCTCGAACACGTGAGGATGCTCAACGATTGCCGTCCACAGTGCTGCGTCCATAGGTATCTCGCCTTTCTAAGGGGATTCGAGGCTTACATCCCCACTTTACGTGGTCATTGCGAATGCCGTTTCGCGAAGACGCGCAGCGCGTCCAAATAGCCCGGTGCGTACACCGAAGACGGCGCGAACCTGGTGCGTGCCGCGACACGGAAATCGTCTCGGTACTCGATTCCCTCCCGCGTGATGCTGTGCGTGGCGTCGTCGAACCGCTTCACGGTCAGCAGATCCGGCCGGACGGTGCGGCGGTAGACGGACTCGGTCTCGTCCACGTCGACGGTGCGGTCGTCGCCCCCGAGCACCAATAGGAGCGGAACTGCGATGCGCGGCAGGGACGCCGTCGCATCCGACCGGAGGTTGCGTTCGGCGAACCCCCACTGCGCGGGGGGCATCGGCTCCGGATCGATCCCGGAACGCCGGTACGCGGCGTACCCGGCACCCTCTTCCAACAGGCGCACCCGCTGGGCCCGGCGTGCCAGTTCCGCCGACGCCTCCGGAGCCGGGGCGCCGTGTGCGGACAGGTCGGACCGCAGCGCGAACTCGTGCTGCCGGAGCCAGTTGACCGCCGGCCCCACCAGGACGGCGAATCGCACGTCATTGCGCGCCGCGAGCACCTCGGGCACCACCCATCCGGCCTGTCCGTCGCCCCAGACGCCGATGCGGGTGGTATCGATGTCGGGGCGCGTGTAGGCCCACGAGACAGCGGCCTCGACCTCCGTCTCACGGTCGTGCATCGATTGGTCGAGCCAGTCTCCGGGCGCGCCGCCGACCCCCGGTTTGTCCCACGACAGCGTTGCGAATCCGGCCTTCGCGTACGCGTCCCAGAGCGGCTTGTAGGTGTCGTCGCGACTGGCGTTCGCCGGTCCGTCACCGTGGACGAACACCACGAGCCCGTGCGGTCCCTCGCTGTTGACAGGCGTCGCGAGCACCGCGTGCAGTTCGCCGCGGGGACCTTCGATCGTGACCCGTTCCTCGTGGATCGCGAAATCGCCCGCCACCAGGATCCACACGGTACCGCCGAGGACGAGCGCTGCGATCGTGCCGAGCGCCGCCAACGCCAGCTTCTTCCTGCGGCTCACTCAGGCGAGTCTAGACGGCGGTCGCCGCGCACTCGAAGGCCCGACCGTCGCGTGGACGGTCGGGCCTTCGAGAGCGGGTGGCCTGCGGGCGGCGTCTACGCGTCGGGCTCGCCGAGCACCGTGTAGTCGCCGTCGGCGTAGTGCTGACGGACGCGCTTCTTGTCGAACTTGCCGACCGAGGTCTTGGGAACCTCGGTGACGAACGACCACCGCTCGGGGATCTGCCAGCGCGGGATGCGGTCCTCGAGGAACTTGCGGTGCGCCTCCACGTCGGCGTCCGCTTCATCGCGGACCACCGCGAGCACGAACGGCCGCTCGTCCCACTTGGCGTCCGGGACGCCGATGACGGTCGCTTCCACCACCGCCGGATTCGACGCGATCACGTTCTCCAGTTCCACCGACGAGATCCACTCGCCTCCGGTCTTGATGATGTCTTTGGCGCGGTCGACGATCGTCATGTACCCGTCGGGTGTGATGGTCGCGACGTCGCCGGTGCGCAGCCAGCCGTCGTCGAACTTCGACGGATCGGCGACGTTGCCGTCGGGCTGGTAGTACGAGCCGGTGATCCACGGGCCGGACACCTCCAGTTCACCGCGAGCCTCGCCGTCCCACGGCTGCTCCTGGCCGTCGTCGCCGACGATCCGTGCGGCGACCGGAGCGGGGAAGCGGCCCTGGGTGACCCGATAGGCGAATGCGGCGTCCTCGTCCTCGACGCCGGCCGGGGGCCGGGAGATGGTCCCCAGCGGGGAGGTCTCGGTCATGCCCCAGGCGTGCACGATCTTGACGCCGTAACCGTCGAACTTGGTGATCATCGACGGCGGGACCGCCGCACCGCCGACGACCACCTCGCGCAGGTGGGTGATGTCCTGCGGCTTCGCATCGAGCAGTGCCGACACACCCTGCCAGATGGTCGGCACCGCGGCGGCGAGCGTCGGGCGGGTCTCGACCATCATCGCCAGCAGCGGCTCCGGCTGCAGGAAGCGGTCGGGCATCACCAGGGTCGCGCCGGCCATCATCGCCGCGTACGGCAGCCCCCACGACATGACGTGGAACATCGGGACGATCGCGAGCATCGTGTCGTGATTCGACAGACCCATGCCGCTCGTCGACGTCCCGAGGAGCGAATGCAGGTAGATGCTGCGGTGCGAGTAGACGACTCCCTTCGGGTCGCCGGTGGTACCCGAGGTGTAACACATGACGGCGGCGTCGGTCTCGTCGAGCTTCGGCCAGTCGTAGGTCGTCGGCTCGCCGGCGATCAAATCGTCGTAGGCGTGCACGGTGACGCCTTCGGGTGCGGTCAGCGACTCGACGGGGCCGTTCGCCACGACGACGTGCTTCACATTGGGTGTGCCGGCCAGATACTGCGACAGCATCGGCGCGACGGACGCGTCGACGAAGATCACCTTGTCGTCGGCGTGATTGATGATGAATACGGCCTGCTCGGGCGAGAGTCGCAGGTTCAGGGTGTGCAGAACGGCGCCCATCGACGGCACGCCCGCGTACAGCGCCTGATGCTCGGTGTTGTTCCACATGAAGGTCGCGACCCGATCGCCCCTGGCGACGCCCAGCTTGGTCAGCGCGTTGGCGATCTGTGCGCCCTGGTCGCCGATGTCGGCGAACGAGGCCTCACGGGTGCCCTCTCCGGTCCAGGTGATCACCTTCGCCTCGGGGAACACTCGACGGCTGTACTCGACCAACCCCGAGATCAACAGATCTCCGTGCTGCATCGTCGTCTGGACCATGTGCTGTCTCCTTCACGCTGTTCGCACGCGCAGTGCCACCGGAATGTCGATGATGTGAATCGGTTCACTCTCGTGATCGATTGTTCCCCGAACTACAGTCAAATTATGCATCATTTCGTTCGAATGATGCAGAGGCGGGAGATTGACGGTGATCGATCCGGAGGTCGTCCTCGACGCGGCGCGTGAGGTCTTCATCGCGGACGGCGGGATCGAGGTCGGGGAACTGGCTCAGACGGTGGGTGTGAACCGGACCACACTCTACCGTCGATGGGGTGGGCGCGACGGCTTGTTGGCCGAGGTCATCTGGTCGATCACCGAGCCGACGATCGCCGCTGCCGCGCGGCGCGCACCTGGTCGCGGAGCGGAGAAGATCGCGAGAACGATGGGGGAGTTCGCCGCCATCGTCAACGGCTCGGTGCATTTCGGAACGTTTCTGCGACGGGAGCCCGAGCGGGCGCTCCGACTGATGACCACGCACGCCGGTGGCGTCCAGCCGCGCATCGTCGGCAAGATCCGCGAACTGGTGCAGGCGGAGATCGATGCGGGGGAGATGTCCTCGCCGCTGCCGATCGACGATCTGGCACTCATCCTCGTCCGCATCACCGAGACGTTCGTCTACACCAATCTCATCACCGGTCGCGAGCCGGACGCGGCGAAGGCGTCGCAGGCCTGTGCCGCCATTCTCGGCGTCGGACTGCTATCCGACGACCCGAACGAAATCACCTGAGAGCAAGGAGATCACAGCCATGTCGACAATCCTCGACACCTTCCGTCTCGACGGCAGGGTCGCCCTCGTGACCGGCGCGTCCAGCGGACTCGGCGTCGGCTTCGCGAAGGCGCTCGCCGACGTCGGCGCCGACGTGGTCCTGGCCGCGCGGCGCGCGGACCGCCTCGCCGACACCGAGGCCGCGATCGAGGGTATGGGACGGCGTGCGCTCGCCGTCACCACCGACGTCTCCGACCCCGAGCAGTGCACCGCCGCGGTCGACGCGGCGATGGCCGAGTTCGGGCGCGTCGATGTGCTCGTCAACAATGCCGGCGTCGGCTGGTCCGCGCCGGCGCTGCGCGAGAAGCCCGAGGACTTCCGCCGGGTGATGGAGATCAACGTCAACGGCTCGTACTGGATGGCCCAGGCGTGTGCCCGGGTGATGCGGCCGGGCAGTTCGATCGTCAACCTCGCGAGCGTGCTGGGACTCACCTCGGTGCTGATGCCGCAGGCCGCGTACTCGGCCAGCAAGTCCGCGGTCATCGGTCTCACCCGCGACCTCGCGCAACAGTGGACTCCCCGCAAGGGCATCCGGGTGAACGCGCTGGCGCCGGGCTACTTCGAGTCGGAGATGACCGGCGAGTTCGCCGAGGGCGTCCTGGACGAGTACGTGGTTCCGCGCACGCTGTTCGGCCGGATCGGGAATCCGGGGGAACTCGACTCCGCGCTGGTCTTCCTCGCGTCGGACGCCAGCAGTTACATCTCGGGTCTCACGCTGCCCGTGGACGGTGGGATGCTGACGAACTGACGGTCCGGCCAGACTCGGCGGGCCAGCGCTCGCTCAGCGGACGCCGTGGTCGGCGAGCGCCGCGACGATCGTCGGGACGTGACTGGTGGACGGGTCCTTGGTGGCCGTCGCGAGCTCCAGGTCGCCGTCGGTTCCGAGGCGCACCAGTTCGGCGAGCGCGTCGGCCTGCGGTCCCGGCTCGTCCAATTCCGCTCGATAGCGTGCGGAGAACGCGTCGTACTCGTCGGGGTGCGCGTGATACCACTTGCGCAGATCGTTCGACGGGGCCACCTCTTTGAGCCAGCGGCCGATGCGAGGGTCGTCCTTGTGCACTCCGCGCGGCCACAGTCGGTCGACGAAGACGCGGTGGTCGTCGGGGGCGTCGTAGACGCGGGCGATGGAGACGGTCACGTGGGTGTCCTTTCGCCGGTGGTGATTCCGACGTTACGCCGTCGTGCCCGCGACCGAGCGACGGTCGGCGGCCAGTGCGTCGGCGACGAACCGCAGGGCGCTGCCCTGCCAGAGCCCGATGTGGTCGAGCATCGGATGGCCGCCGTCGGGCACCGCGAGGTATTCGGCGTCGAGTCCGCGGGCCGCGAGCTCGGCGATGCCTTTCGCGGTGCGCCGGGCCCGCGTGACGGTGTCGGCCTCGCCGTGCACGGCGCGAACCCGTGCGCCGGGGTGGATCTGCCGCCAGTCGGCGAACTGCCACCACGGCGCGAGGGCGAGGATGTCGGTGACCCGCTCGTCGTCGCCCAACTGCGCGGCGATCCGGCCGCCCATCGAATGGCCGATGACGGCGATCGGGACGCCCGGGTAGTCGGCCGCGAGACGGTCGAGAGCGGCCCGGGCGTGGGGCATCGGGCTGGCCTGTCCGCCGTTCCAGCCGTAGACCCGGTACTGCGCCTGACGGACGCGGACCCGCGTGCCGAAACGCATCTGGATCGACGCGGTGAACGGGTACATCCGCAGCGCCGAGCCCTGAGCTCGGGAGAAGGGCCGGTAGCTGAAATCGGTTCCGCCGGGGAGCACGAGAACGGCCAGTTCCGGATCGCGGACGGCGGCGCGCACCGGTGTCAACAGCATGTTCGCCAACTGCAGCATTCGCCCAGACTATCCGGAGAAACCGGTGGCAGAATCGACGGCATGGCACACCCGAGAGCAGGAACGCCCGCGACCGCAGACGACCTCATCGACGTGGCAGCCGTCGAACGCGCCTACTACGACATCACCCCCGACCCCGCGAACCCCGACCAGCGAGTGGTCTTCGGCACGTCCGGGCATCGCGGATCGAGTCTGGACGGCGCGTTCAACGAGGCGCACGTGCTGGCGATGACGCAGGCCATCGTCGAACACCGGCGGAAGGCGGGCGTCACGGGGCCGGTGTTCATCGGCTTCGACACGCACGCGCTGTCGATGCCCGCGTGGCGGTCGGCGCTGGAGGTGCTCGTCGGCAACGAGGTCACCGTGTTCACCGCCGACGGTGACGAGTTCACGCCGACGCCCGCGGTGTCGCGCGCCATCCTGCGGTTCAACTCGGAGGAACTCGGGGCGGTGGCCGACGGGATCGTCGTCACGCCGTCGCACAACCCGCCCGCCGACGGCGGATTCAAGTACAACCCACCCAGCGGCGGACCGGCCGACACCGACATCACCTCGGCGATCGCGGCCCGGGCGAACGAACTGCTGGCGGACGGGCTGTCGGGCGTCCGGCGGGTGCCCTTCGAGCGAGCGCGGCGGTCGGAGCGGGTGATCGACTACCCCTTCCTGGGCGAGTACGTCACGGCGCTCGGCGAGGTGGTCGACATGGACGCGATCCGCGCCGCCGACGTCCGGATCGGCGCCGACCCACTCGGCGGGGCATCGGTGGCCTACTGGGGCGAGATCAAGGACTACTACCGTCTCGACTCGATGACCGTGGTGAACCCGAAGACCGACCCGGCGTTCGGTTTCATGACGCTCGACACCGACGGCAAGATCCGGATGGACTGCAGCTCACCCAATGCGATGGCCTCGCTGATCGCGGCGCGAGAGTCGTACGACATCGCCACCGGCAACGACGCGGACGCCGACCGGCACGGCATCGTCACCGCCGACGCCGGGCTGATGAACCCGAACCACTATCTGGCGGTGGCGATCGACTATCTGTTCACTCACCGTGAGGAATGGAGCGAGGCGGCGGCCGTGGGCAAGACCCTCGTCTCGTCGTCCCTGATCGATCGGGTGGCCGCGGGTCTGGGCCGCACGCTCGTCGAGGTGCCCGTCGGATTCAAGTACTTCGTCGACGGTCTGCTCGACGGCACCATCGCATTCGGCGGTGAGGAGAGTGCCGGAGCCTCGTTTCTGACGGTGGCCGGCCGCCCGTGGTCGACGGACAAGGACGGCCTCATCATGGATCTGCTCGCCTGCGAGATCCTGGCCGTCACCGGGCGCACTCCATCGGAGCGGTACCGCGAACTGGCTGAGAATTACGGTGAGTCCGCTTACGCGCGCATCGATGCGCCGGCCGATCGAGAGCAGAAGGCGCGGCTGGCGGCGCTGTCGGCCGACCAGGTGCACGCCGACGTGCTGGCCGGCGAGCCCATCACCGCGATCCTCACCGAGGCACCGGGCAACGGCGCGCCGATCGGGGGACTCAAGGTGACCACGGAGAACGCCTGGTTCGCGGCGCGTCCGTCGGGGACCGAGGACGTGTACAAGATCTACGCGGAGTCGTTCCGCGGCGCCGACCATCTCGCCGAGGTGCAGTCGGAGGCGCAGTCGCTGGTCGATTCGGTGCTCGGCTGATCCTGGACGGGTCCCGCTAAGGTCGACATCGTGACGAACGGTGACAAGCCCCGCGAGAACCCCGACTACCAGCCGCAGTCCGCCGGCCCGTCGTCGTATCTGTTCATCGGGATCGGACTGCTGGTGGTCGCAGCGCTGGTGATCGGCGGCTTCATCTGGATGACGCACAAGACGTATCCGCCGGTCGACGACAAGGTCCTCGCCGAGAACGCCTCGTTCATCGTCGGAGAGAAGACGGCTCCGGAGACCATCGACGTGTTCGAGGACTTCCACTGCGAACACTGCAAGAAGTTCGAGCAGCAGTCGGGCGCCGCGATCCAGCAGGCCGTCGTCGACGGCAGGATTCGCGTGCGCTACCACATGCTGAACTTCCTCGACAAGGATTCCGGGTCGGGCGACTACTCCTCGCGGTCGGCCGGTGCCGTCCTGTGCGTCGCGCGCAACGACGGCCGCGACATCTTCTGGAAGCTGCACTCGCAGCTGTTCGAGAAGTCGGGAGACGACCTGACGAATCAGCAGATCGCCGACCTCGCCGCCGCCGACGGCGCCGGTGCGGCGACGCGCGACTGCATCGCCTCCGGACGACTGGTCGACGAGGCGCGGGCGATGTCGGACGCGTCGAAGCAACAGCTGAGCAACTCCACCGAGGGCCAGGTCGCCACCCCGACTGTCTTGCTGGCCGGCAAGCAGGTGGAGAACATCATGGACGGCACCGCATGGCTCGACAAGATCATCGCGGGCCAGAAGCCCACCGGGTAGCGTCGGCCGGCAAGTGCCGCCGACCAGCCGATTTGGCCGGGTGATGCGCGTGCGGTAACTTAGCTAGCGCACTCGGAGAGGCAAACGATCCGGTGCGCACAAGTGAACACGGGGCTATGGCGCAGCTGGTAGCGCACCACACTGGCAGTGTGGGGGTCAGGGGTTCGAGTCCCCTTAGCTCCACAGAGTAGAACCCGCTCGGACCCCGGTCCGAGCGGGTTCTGCATTCTGCGATCCTTCGCTCTCCGCAGTGCTCAGAATGGCCAGTCCTGGAACCTGACACTCGAGCGCGGAGAACGCTCGGCCGTTGTGGGATCTCAACCGACAAGCGCCGTGATCGATACCGTCGCTCGTCGGGTCCCGCTCAGCGAGGTCGAGACGGCATGGACGGATACCGGCGAGACTCGGCGGATTGTCATCGTCCCGTAGCGGCTTGTCCGACGCTGGTGCCGGCCGGCAGTGGCCGCCGAGCGAGACGAGCATCCCAATGCGGCCTCCGGCGTCAGGGGTCAGTCCCGCCTGCGGCGTCGTGTAGGGACTGGGTCATCTTCTGTAGCGCACGAAAGACGGCGGCTCGTTCGGCCTCATCGAGGCCTATGAGCATTCGGTTCTCCACTGCGCGGATTGCTGAGGATGCAGTCTGCAGTCTGCGTCGTCCGCGGGTGGTGAGGCGTGTGGGCAGGGCTCTGCCGGTAGGTGCGGCGCTGGCTCTGGTGACGTATCCGTCACGTTCGAGTGTCTGAAGGAGGACGTTCATTGCTTGTCGTGTCACGAACGCGCCGCGAGCGAGTTCGGAGTTGGACAGGCCGGGTCGTTGTCCGAGTAGTTCCAAGCAGGAGTAGTAGGTGACGTTCATGCCGAGTGGGCGCAGAACTTCCTCCATCGCGGCCCGCAGGGCGCTGGAGGCCTCTTTCAACGCATAGCCGACGGAGGTCTCCAGATCGATCCCTACACCCCCTTGACTCATGTCAATATAATGACATACCGGTTGAGTGTCAGAAAATTGACATACATTGAAGGAGTGGCTGTGCCTGTCACTGGACCCGATTTCGTCTCGCTGCAGACCCGTGACCTCGACGCCTCCCGGGCGTTTTACGAGAAGTACTTAGGCCTGGTCCGCTCGCCGGCCGGCCCTCCGCATGCGGTGGTGTTCGAGACGACGCCGATCGCGTTCGCGTTACGTGACCTCGTTGCCGGTACCGACCTCGACGCGGTACCGCAGCCGGGAATCGGCGCGGCGATCTGGCTGCATGCCACTGGCGTCCAGGAGATCCACGACTCGTTGGTCGCCGACGGACACACAATCGTGTCCGAGCCGATCGATGGTCCGTTCGGCCGGACATTCACCTTCGCGGACCCTGATGGCTATCACATCACTTTGCACGATCGTGCCTGAACCGCGGCGCCTGATCTCTGGTGCGATCGGGCGCTAGGTGCTGGATGGGCTCGTGGCAGGCGGGTCCGGGACTTTGGTGGTCGAGTCGGCCCGCCGAGGCCTGCCGTTACGCCGTGCGGCGGCGCTGACCGCCGCGTCGACGTACGCTGCGCATGTGCGCTCTCCGATTCCCGACTATCTCGCCGAAGCTCTCGGTTCGGTCGAGTTCGACCAGTCCGGCGCCACCGCCGACTACATCCCGAACTGGCCGACGCCGACCCCGACCGGCTGGCCGTGTCGTTCTGCACCGAGGACGGCCGCCGCTACTCGCAGGGCGACGCCGACGTCGAGTTCAGCATTCAGTCCATCTCCAAACCGTTCGTGTACGCGCTCGCCCTGGCCGATCGGGGATTCGACGAGATCCTCGCGAAAGTGGGAGTGGAGCCTACCGGCGACGCCTTCAACGAACTCTCGCTCGAACCCGGCACCGGCCGCCCGCTGAACCCGATGATCAACGCCGGCGCCATCACCGTGCACACCCTCGTCCGACCGCCGGGCGCGACGCCGGA
Organism: Gordonia sp. QH-12; assembly: GCF_001578675.1. Lineage (NCBI taxonomy): Bacteria > Bacillati > Actinomycetota > Actinomycetes > Mycobacteriales > Gordoniaceae > Gordonia > Gordonia sp. QH-12. Next base: position 56,534 of record NZ_KQ969298.1, on the reverse strand, counting down.
AGCGCGCAACGAGCGGATCGTGGACGGGCTCAGTGCCTTCGCCGGGCGTCGCCTGCGTGTGGACCAGCGGGTGTACGAGTCGGAGATCTCATGCGCCTACCGCAACCGGGCGCTGGCGAACATGTTGCGCGCCAACGAGATCATCGATGAGGGGCCGCTGGTGGCCGTCGCCGGATACACGCGGCAGTGTTCGTTGTTGGTCACCGTCGAGGATCTGGCGATGATGGCGGCGACGCTGGCCAACAGGGGCGTCAATCCGGTGACGGGTGCGCCGGTGGTGCCGGCCGCGGTGGTGCGCCAGACGTTGAGCGTCATGGCCACGTGCGGAATGTACGACGGCGCAGGCGACTGGATGACCCGCGTCGGGATCCCGGCGAAGAGCGGCGTCTCGGGTGGTCTGATCGGCGCACTTCCCGGTCAGGCCGGCATCGCGACCTTCTCTCCTCGGCTCGACCGGCACGGCAACAGCGTGCGCCGCGTCGACCTGTTCCGGCGGTTCACATCCGATATGGGAATGCACCTGATGGAGGTGCCGCCCGCGGGCCCGTCGGTGGTGCGCAGTCGCCGCGAGTTCGGTCACGGACCGTCGGGTGTCGAGGTGGTGTCGCTGCAGGGGGAGATCCGTTTCGCCGGCGCCGAACGCATCGTCCGGGAGTTGGCGGACGCGCCGCCGACGCGCAAGCGGGTCGCGATCAACCTCATGCGGGTCAGTTCGGTCGGCGACGTGGGACGCCGCATGATCCTGGAGGCGGTCCGCAGACTGACTCTCGACGGCCACGACGTCTACCTGATCGATCCCGACCGCGTGTTGCCCGATCCCGACCCCGGTGAGGGCGGCAGGGTGACCGTGGTGAGCGGCCGCGACGACATCCGGCGCCTGATGAGCAAGTGAGGCCGATCCGGACCCCTGCTCGTCCCGTCGCGGCAGGCAACTACGCTGTGCGTCGACAGTATTGTTCCGGCCGTCGTCGCGGCGGCCCTGCGGTTTGGAGTACTTGTGAATCTCATCGGCGTTATCGGCGGCGGAACCATGGGAGCTGGCATCGCTGAGGTGTGCGCGAAGGCCGGCAGCGACGTGCTGGTGCTCGAGACGAAGCAGGAGTTCGCCGATGCGGCGGCGGAGCGCATCGCGAAGTCGATCGGGCGCGGTGTCGCCAAGGGCAAGATCTCGCAGGAGGACGCCGACGCGGCCATCGCACGCGTGAAGGTCACCCTCGACGTCGACGAGTTCGCCGACCGCGAACTGGTCATCGAAGCGGCACCCGAGGTCGAGTCGATCAAGCACGACATCTTCGCCAAGCTCGACGCCGTGGTGAAGCCGGAGGCCATCCTCGCCACCAACACCTCGTCGATCCCGATCATCAAGATCGCCGCCGCCACCAGCCGTCCCGAGCGCGTCGTCGGCGTCCACTTCTTCAACCCGGTCCCGGTGATGCCGCTGGTGGAGATCATCTCCGCGCTCACCACCGCGCCGGAGACCGCCGCCGCGGTCACCGACTACGCCAAGAACGTGCTCGGCAAGACCACCGTGCAGGCCGGCGACCGCTCGGGCTTCATCGTCAACGCGCTGCTGATCCCGTACCTGTGCCAGGCGATCCGGATGTACGACTCGGGCTACGCCAGCGCCGAGGACATCGACGCCGCGATGAAGGGCGGCTGCGGTTACCCGATGGGCCCGTTGACCCTCTGCGACACCGTCGGCCTCGACATCTGCCTGGCCGCCGCCGAGTCGCTGTACGCGGAGTTCGCCGAGCCGCACTTCGCGCCGCCGGCACTGCTGCGCCGCATGGTCGACGCCGGCCGTCTCGGCCGCAAGAGTGGCCGCGGCTTCTACGACTACAGCTAGCCGATACCCGCACGGAACCCCTCGGCCGGAATTCCTCCGGTCGAGGGGTTTCGTCGTATCCGGGCAGCTTTGGCGCCCGACAGTCTCTGCGCCAGACCGTCTCAGCGACCGCCGGCCTGCAACCGGAGTCCGGACAGCAGCAGGTCGAGGCCGGCGCGGAACTGCTCGGCGTCGTCGTGCACGGCGAACTCGTCGACGGTGTAGTGGATAAACGGATACTGATCGGGGTCGAGGGATCGCCACTGGTCGGCGAAGTGCTCGATGTACTCCGAGCGGCTCATCGTGCCGTCGAGCACGGCCGCGGGCGGCTGCTGTCCGAGGTCGGTGGCCGTTCCGATGACGAATCCGAGAACGGCCGAGACACCGTGGAAGGTCTCTCGCGGCCCGAGGCCCAGCCGCATCACATGACGGCCGAGCCGCTCGTACATCTGCAGTCCGTTGGGCTGGGTGCCGGTGTCGCGCATCAGGTATCCGCCCAGCCAGGGCCGGTCGACCACGGTGTCGAACAGCGCGACCGCCACCGCCCGGAGGTCGGCGATCGGATCGTCGGTGTCGTCGAAGTCATTGGTCCGGGTGAGCACCTCGCCGAGCACGTGGTCGGCGGCCCGGTCGAGCAGTTCCTCCTTGCTCGAGACGTACCAGTAGATGCTTGCGACGCCGCCGCCCAGGCGTGCCGCGAGCGCGCGGAAGGTCAGCGCGGACTCGCCCGACTCGTCGAGCAGTGCGACGGCCTCTCCGATCACCGTGTCCATCGAATGGGAAGCGCGGCGGCGGCCTGCTCGTCGCTGCGGGCGGTCGTGCTCGGGAACAGTCATGGATCCTCCTCCCTTGCATCCTATCGAACGCCGTTCTATTGTATCGAACAAGGTTCGATAACCGAACATCGCTCGATAAGGAGGTGTCTCATGACTGACGTCGCCGAGACCTCGCGCTCCGGGACCGCACGATCCCGGACCTACACATCCGTCCGTGCCGCCTGGATGCCGATGGCCGCGCTGTGCCTAGCGTTCTTCGTCGAGATGGTTGACAACACGTTGCTCTCGATCGCACTGCCGACCATCGGGCGTGATCTGGGCAGCGGCACCACCGCACTCCAATGGGTCACGGGCGCCTATTCGCTGACCTTCGGGGGTCTGCTGCTGACCGCCGGATCGATGGCCGACAAACTGGGGCGACGACGGGTTCTGCTCGTCGGGCTCGCCGCCTTCGGCGTGATCAGCCTCGGAGTTCTCGCAGTCTCCTCGACGGGCGAACTGATCGCCCTTCGCGCGCTGCTCGGCGTCGCCGCTGCCGCGATGGCCCCGATCACCAACTCGCTGGTCTTCCGCCTCTTCGACGACGCGGCGCTCCGCATGCGCGCGATGACGCTGATGATCGTCGTCGGCATGAGCGGCTTCATCCTCGGTCCGGTGCTGGGCGGAACGGCGCTGGCACACGTCGGCTGGGAATGGCTTCTCCTGGTCAACGCCCCGATCGCGCTGATCGCGTGGATCGGTGTCCGGCTCGGGGTCCCCGCCGACGATCCGCAGGATCTCACCGGAGATCGTCTCGATCTGCCGGGCGCGGCCCTGAGCATTCTCGCGATCGGTCTCGGGTGCTACACCCTCACCGCGGGTGTGGAGCACGGCTGGACGTCCGGCCCGGTATGGGCGTCGGCGGTCGGGGCGGCGGTCGCCCTCGGCGCCTTCGTGTGGCATGAGCGCCGCACCCCCGAACCGATGCTCGACCTCGGCGTCTTCGCCGACGGCACCGTGCGGGGAGCGGCGATCGCGCAGGTGGGTACGTCGATCGCGATGGCCGGTGTGATGTTCGGCCTGATTCTGCACTTCCAGTACGCGTACGGGTGGAGTCCGATGCGGGCGGGACTGGCGAACCTGCCCCTCATCATCACGATGATTCTCGCGACCCCGCTCTCGGAGTACCTGGCGAAGAGATTCGGTCATCGGATCGCGTGTGTGATCGGCGCCGGATTCCTCGCGGGCTCGCTCGCCGGACTCGCGTGGGCCGTCGACCACGGTTACCCGGCGATCGCCGTCTTCATGGTGACGCTGACGATCGGTCTGCGGACGGTGATGACGATCTGCGCGGTGGCGCTGGTCGGAGCGATGCCGAGCAACCGGACGTCGATCGGCACCGCGCTCAACGACAGCGCGCAGGAGATCGGCACCAGCGTGGGCACCGCGGTGATCGGCACGATGATCGCCGCGCTGGTCACGACCAGTCTGCCGCCGGGCGTGTGGGGCAGCGACCTCGTCGCCTCGTTCTTCCGCGGCGAGCGCATCGCATTCGCGGTGCTCGCGGTGGTGGTCGGGGTGGTCTCCGTGTGGGGTGCGTCGGCGTTGACCGATTCGCGAGCCACCGACGAGCACCCGTGAGCCGCCCCGTCGAGCGCGCGCCCGCGGATGCGACGATGGACCGATGACCGCAACGCTCGTCGCCAAGGACGTCTCCGGTGGGTACGCCCATCGGGTGCTGTTCGATCATCTCGACCTCACGGTGGCGCCCGGCGATGTGGTCGGGGTGGTCGGCGCCAACGGTGCCGGGAAGACGACGCTGCTCCGCATCCTCGCCGGTGATCTCGCACCGCTGGAGGGAACGGTGGTGCGGGCGCCGTCGGACGCCTTCGTGGGCTGGTTGCCTCAGGAGCATGAGCGGGTGCCGGGCGAGACGGTGGGCCAATACGTGGCCCGACGGACCGGTTGCGCGGCGGCGACGGCCGCGATGGACGCGGCCGCGGCGGCGCTGGCCGACGGGACCGGGGACGAGGCCTACTCCGCGGCCCTGGATCATTGGCTCGCGACCGGAGCTGCGGATCTCGACGAACGCCTGCCCGCGGTGCTCGCCGAGCTGGGATTCGACACGACCGCCGGCGCACCCGAGTCGGCGCTGATGACCGGTCTCTCCGGAGGTCAGGCCGCGCGCGTGGGCTTGGCGGCGTTGCTGTGCTCCCGCTTCGACATCGTCCTTCTCGACGAACCCACCAACGATCTCGACCTCGACGGCCTGGCCCGGCTGGAAGAGGTCGTCGCCGGCATGCGCGGCGGCGTGGTCCTTGTGAGCCACGACCGGGAGTTCCTGTCGAGAAGTGTGACCCGCGTCCTGGAACTCGACCTGGCACAGCACACGAACACCGTCTTCGGCGGTGGATACGAGAGCTACCTGGAGGAACGGGAAGTGGCGCGCCGGCACCGACGCGAGGCCTACGAGGAATACGCCGAGAAGAAGGCCGACCTCGTGGCACGGGCTCGGACGCAGCGGGAGTGGTCGAGCCAGGGCGTGCGGAACGCGATGCGCAAGAATCCCGACAACGACAAGGTGCGTCGCAAGGCGGCCACTGATTCGAGTGAGAAGCAGGCGCAGAAGGTACGGCAGATGGAGAGCCGGATCGCGCGCCTCGAAGAGGTCGTCGAGCCGCGCAAGGAGTGGGTTCTCGAGTACTCCATCGGAGCGGCGCCGCGGTCGAGTTCGGTGGTGTCCACTCTCAACGACGCCGTCGTCCGGCAGGGCGAGTTCGTCTTGGGTCCGGTGTCACTGCAGGTGAACGCCGGTGAGCGCATCGGTATCACCGGTCCCAACGGTGCGGGGAAATCGACGCTGCTTGGGTTGATCCTGGGGCGCATCGAGCCGGACTCCGGCACCGCCGCCCTGGGCGCGAATGTCGCCATCGGTGAGGTCGACCAAGCGCGTGCGCAGTTCTCCGGACCGGAGCTGCTCGCGGACCGCTTCGAGGAACTGGTCCCGGAGTCCACGACCGAGGAGGTGCGGACGCTGCTGGCGAAGTTCGGACTGCGCGCCGATCACGTGGGGCGTCCGACCGCCGACCTCTCGCCCGGCGAGCGCACCCGGGCGGCGCTCGCGTTGCTGCAGGTCCGCGGCGTCAACGTGCTGGTGCTCGACGAGCCGACCAACCACCTCGATCTGGCCGCGATCGAGCAACTCGAATCAGCGCTCGACAGCTACGACGGCGCACTGCTGGTCGTGACCCACGACCGCCGGATGCTGGAGAACGTCCACGTCGACCGCCGTTGGGACGTCCAGGACGGTCGCGTCCGCGAACTCTGACGGACGTGCTGCGGAGATCAGTCGTGAGAGCCTCGCCCGAGGGCGATCTTCCCTCGACGGCCCGCGACACGCATGATCTCAGCAGTGGCTCAGGGCTCCGCGCGCAGACGCTGCTCGATCCTCTCCACCTTCTCGGTGAGCTGACCGGAGAATCCTTCGCGCATGTCCGCTTTCAGCACCAGACTCACGCGCGGACTGTGCGCGGCCACGGCCTCGCAGGCCGCTTTGATGACGGCCATGCACTCGTCCCAGTCTCCTTCGACGGTGGTGAACATCGAGGTCGTCTCGTTGGGAAGGCCGGAGGCGCGTACCACCCGGACCGCCTCCGCGACGGCCGCGCTGACCGATCCGTCGGGGTCGTCACTGGTTCCGGGAGCGATCGAGAAAGCGAAGAGCATGGCCTCAGGCTACGCGCCCGCCCGGGCGCGGAGCGCCCGTCGAATACCACTGTCCACCGCGGGGGAGTCGTGGACAATCGGGAGCATGAGCTACACGTTGGCGTTCTGGTCGGGAGGCGATTCCGCGGACTGCGGCGAGACCTACAACAGGTTGAACAGCGGTGAGAGGGTCGCGGGCGTCCGCCCCGTCGACGCCGCGGCCGTCGAGAGCGCCATCGGAGACCTCGACCGTTGGTCTCGCAATCAGAACATGCTCTACCCGCCGGGAGGGACGGCCGCGGACGGACCGGCCTTCGACGTCTTCATGGACGATCAACTCGTGGTCTTCACCGGCTACGGCGTCGAGCCGCACGACATCAACGTGGTGATCGACGTGATGCGCTCGCTCGGCTTCCGGCTGTACGACCCGCAGACCCTGGAGCGGTTCGAGTAGCTCGGGACGCGTCCGGCCGACGCGATCGGTACGGTACGAGCGGTGAACACCTGCACCCGTCACCCCCGCATCCTGTTGATCCGCCACGGGGAGACCGAGTGGTCACGGACGGGCAGGCACACCGGGCGCACCGATATCGGATTGACGCAGACGGGAGAGGTGCAGGCGAGCGCGCTGGCGGGCATCGCCCAGCGTCTCGGGTTGGAGGATCCGTACGTCGTCTCCTCGCCGCGCCGCCGTGCCCGGCGCACGGCGGAACTGGCCGAGTTGGCGCCCGACGAGGTCGGCGAGGACTTCGCCGAATGGGATTACGGCGACTATGAGGGGATCACGCGGTCGCAGATCCGCGCGGAATACGAGCCGGACTGGTCGATCTGGACGCATGGAGCGCCCGGAGGTGAGTCGGTCCAGGAGATGACGCAGCGCGTCGATCGGGTAGTGCGGTACGTCGAGGCCGAACTGGTCCGCCGTGACGTGGTGGTTGTTTCGCACGGGCACTTCTCCCGGTCGTTCATCTGTCGCTATCTCGGCTGGCCGATCGTCTACGGCGCGGCCGTCGACCTGCGCCCGGCAGGATCGGCACTGCTCGCGGATGTGGAGGGCGAACGACGCATCGAGTTGCTCACGGGCCCGGCCGGCGCGTGACTCGGGCGACCCGCACCGACGGCACAAAAACAAGCGCTTGTGACTTTTTCTTCGTGAGGTTACGGTGATCCACATCACGCACCACCGCGGAGGCGCCGCGCGAATCGATGGGATCGTCACATGGACAACGGCATCGGCAACTGGCCCACCCTGCACCGGGTGCGGCATCCACACCGCGTCGCACTGATCGACGCGACGACCGGCGCCGAGTACACCTTCGAACAACTGGATCTCCGGACCAACGCTCTGGCCGACGCCTTGCGCTCGCGCGGCATCGGCCGAGGAGACCGGGTCGCCCTCCTCACTCTCAACAGCACCCACATGCTCGAGGTGGTCCTCGCCGTCGCCAAACTCGGTGCGGTGGCCGTACCGATCAACTGGCGCCTGCAGGCCCCCGAAGTGCAGTACATCCTCAACGACTCCGGTGCCCGCCTCCTGTTCGTCTCACCCCAGACTGCGGCTCTGGCCCGTGCCGCGGCCGAGGGAACCGAGGTGTCCGGCATCGTCGAGATCCCGTCGGGCGAGCAGCGTGCCGCCGGCGAGCCCTCGGAGTACGAGGCACTCATCGCCGAGGGCAGCGACGAGCGGGTGCCGGTCGACGTCGCCGCCGACGACCTGTCGATGCTCATGTACACCTCGGGGACCACCGGCTTTCCGAAGGGAGCGATGCTCACCCACGCCAATCACCACTGGAACGGCATCAACAACCTCACCGCCGGCGACGGCGTCGGACCGCGCGATGTCAACATCGCCTCGGCGCCCCTGTTCCACATCGGTGCGCTGGGTGTCATCACACTGCCGTTGCTCTACATCGGGGGAACCACCGTGGTGCTGGAGACCTTCACTCCCGACGCGTGGCTCGACGCGGTCGCGAAGCATCGGGTCAGCGTGGCGTTCGCGGTGCCCGCGATGTGGGCCGCGATCGATGCCTCGCCGGCTGTCGAGACCGCGGATCTGAGCTCACTGCGGTTCGGCATCTCCGGTGGTGCGCCGTGCCCGGTGGTGCTGATCGAGAGTCTCACGCGGCACGGCGTTCGGCTCTGCGAGGGCTTCGGGCTCACCGAGACCGCTCCGAACGTCTGCGTTCTGGAGGTCGACGAGGCCGTCGCGTACGCGGGATCGGTCGGCAAGCCGGTGCTCCATGTGGAGATGAAGGTGGCCGACGGTGAGGGAGACGAGGTGCCGCCGGGCGTGATCGGGGAGCTTCTGGTTCGCGGTCCCAACGTTTTCGTCGGCTATTGGAACAAGCCCGAGGCCACGGCCGAGGCGCTGCAGGACGGCTGGTTCCACACCGGCGATCTCGCCACCTGCGACGAGGCGGGGTACTACCGGATCGTCGACCGCAAGAAGGACATGATCGTCACCGGCGGAGAGAACGTCTACGCCTCGGAGGTGGAGCAGACGATGTACCGGCATCCGGCCGTCGCGGAGGTCGCGGTGATCGGCCTGCCCGACGAGAAATGGGGCGAGTCGGTGACCGCGGTGGTCGCCGCCAAACCGGGGTCGGAGGTTTCCGAAGCGGAGTTGATCGCCTGGACCCGCGAACGGATCGCCCACTTCAAGAGCCCGCGGGCGGTGCACTTCGTCGACGTGCTGCCGCGCACAGCCACCGGAAAGGTGCTCAAGCGTGAACTGCGTCTGCGCTGGAGCGGCGACGAATCCGCGGTGCGGCGGTGACCGGAGACGCCGATCTCCACGATCACTGGCGGAGCGTGTCACAGGGGGCGGCCCCGCGGTGTCCCATGGGTGTCTGATCGAGAACAACACCTGGGAGGTCGTCATGAAGATCGTGATCGTGGGAGCGGGGTACGCGGGGACGATGGCCGCGAACCGGTTGGCGCGACGGGCGCGCGGCGCTGAGATCGTCGTCGTCAATCCGCGCCCGGAGTTCGTGGAACGCATCCGACTGCACCAGGTGGTCGCGGGCAGCGGGACCGCGGCCCGCCCGTTGGCCGAGATGCTCGACGATTCGGTGACGACCCGGATCGCGGCGGTGACGAAGATCGCGGACGGTTCGGTGGCCCTGAGTGACGGTGGCGCGCTGGAGTTCGACCGTCTCGTCTATGCGGTCGGCGGTGCACCGAGCGCTCCGGAGGGAGCCGTGGACGTCGGCGCGCCCGAGTCGGCTGCCGTGGCCGCCGAACGACTGCGCTCCCTGCCGGACGGGGCCGCGGTCGACGTCGTCGGAGGTGGGCTGACGGGGGTGGAGACCGCGACGGAGATCGCAGCTCGGCGCCGCGACGTGCGGATCCGGCTCTTCAGCGATGCGCCGATCGCCCGATCGCTCGGCGCGAAGGCCCGAGCGCAGGTCGCCGAGGTGCTCGCCGGGCACGGCGTCGAGGTGGTCCGACAGCGGTGGTCGGGCGGACGGGACGCGGCGCTGACGGTGTGGGCCAACGCGAGCCGGGTGGGCGAACTGGCTCTCCAGAGCGGGCTGGAGGTGAACGACGCCGGCCGTGTGATGGTGGACGATCATCTGCGCAGTGTGAGCGATCCGCGGGTGATCGCGGTCGGCGACGGAGCGGCGGTTCCGGGATCGCGCATGAGTTGCCAGGCGGCGATTCCGCAGGGGGCGTACGCCGCGGATCTGATCGCAGCCGACTTCACGGGCCGGTCGCACAAGCCCTATTCCGTCGCGTTCGTGGCGCAGTGCGTGTCGCTGGGCCGCTCCGACGGCGTGGTCCAGAGGGTGCACCGCGACGACAGTCCGGCGAGCCTCTGGCTACGCGGGCGCACGGCCGCGGCGATCAAGGAGCAGGTGTGCCGCAGCACCGTGCACACCGTCCGCGCCGGACGGTACTCGTGGAAGCCGGGCGCGGCATGAGCGCCGCCGAGCCACCCGGAGTCGCGGAGTTCACCCAGCACCGTCCCCTGCTGTTCTCGATCGCTTACGAGATCCTCGGGTCCGTCGCCGACGCGGAGGACGTACTGTCCGAGAGCTGGCTGCGCTGGCAGGAAGGCGACCGGTCGGAGGTCGAGAACCCGCGCGCGTACTTGGCGCGGATCGTGACCCGACAGGCGCTGAACGCCGCGCGGGCGTCGTCGCGACGACGCGAGACATACGTCGGTCCGTGGCTGCCGGAACCGCTCGAGTCGACTGCCGAGGACTCCGGACTCGACCACGTCCTGTCCGGGGAAGCCGTCACGACCGCGATGCTCCTCGTCCTCGAGTCGCTCACTCCCGACGAGCGCGCGGTCTTCGTGTTGCGCGAGGTCTTCGACTTCGGGTACGCCGAGATCGCCGACGCGATCGGAAAGTCACAGCCCGCGGTCCGGCAGATAGCGCATCGCGCACGAAACCACGTCCGTGCCCGACGCCCCGCCGCGGTCGCCGACCCCGAGGATGCGCGGGCGGTCGCCGAGCGGTTTCTGACCGCGGCCGCCACCGGCGATCTCCAGGAACTCATGGACACGCTCTCTCCCGGTGTGGTGTACATGGGCGACGGTGGCGGCGTCGTGGCGGCGGCGCGCCGGCCGATCGAGGGTGCGGCCCGGGTGGCGCGGATGGCGGCCGGACTCTTCGCCAAGGCACCGACCCTGGGTGAGGTGGGGATGCGGATGACGGTCGTGAACGGCATGCCGTCGTTGGTGGTGACGATCGACGGGGATCTCGACAGCGTGGTCTCGGTCGAAGTGACGGGAGAGAAGGTGACGGCGGTGTACGCGGTGCGGAATCCGGTCAAACTCGACGGGCTCCGCTGACTCGCATCGTCGCCGCCCGCCCGCACGATCCGTACGCTGGAGAGGGTGTTAGAGATCCTCTTCATCCTCGTCATCGCGCTGATCGCCGTCGGAGTGTTTTCGATGATGCGCAACCGCACCGTCACCGCCCAATCCGGACGAGTCTCTCTCGACGACGCCAAGGCCGATGCGCGGCAGGCGATCGAACGACTCGGCGGCCAGGTGTACTCGCTCGACCCGGGCGACGACCCGGCTGCCAAGCAGGCACTCGCCGACGCGGGCGAGCGGTTCACCGCGGCCGGCTCGCAGATCGAGCAGGCGTCCAGTCCCGCTCAGGCCGGACTCGCCAAACAGACCGCTGTGGAAGGCCTGTACTACATCCGAGCGGCCCGCACCGCGCTGAAACTCGATCCGGGTCCCCCGATCCCCGAACTCGAGGGTCAGCGCGCGGCCGGATCGGTGACCGAGGAGCGGTCGGTGGAGTTCGACGGCCGCACCGTCGAGGCGTCGCCGCAGCCGTCCAGCCAGACGCCCAACTACTATCCGGGCGGTCGCGTGGCGGGACGCCCGGTGCCCGCGGGCTGGTACTCCGAGCCGTGGTGGCGTCCGGCGCTCATCGGCGGTGCGTGGGGCGTGGGATCGGCGCTGCTGTTCAGCTCCTTGTTCTCCGGAATGGCGGGTGTCCCGCACGGGGTCGCCGACGCCGATATGGCCGGCGGCGACTACTCCGACGGCGGCGGCGACAGCGGGGACAGCGGCGGGGACAGTGGCGGCGATTACGGGGACGGCGGCGGCGACTTCGGCGACGGCTTCGGTGGTTTCGACGGCGGGGACTTCGGTGATTTCGGGGGCGGCGACTTCTTCTGACCGGCAGCTGATCGCCGGTCGGCGCCCCGCGTCGGGCCGCTGGTGCCTGAGGGCGGTGCCGTCGGCATTACCATCGAGACATGCTTGATGGGCTTCGGTCAGCGGACATCCGGATGGTCGTCGCCGACATGGACGGAACGCTGCTCGACGACGCCGGCCGGGTTCCCGACGCCTTCTGGCCTATCCTCGACGAGTTGACCGCGCGCGGTATCGCGTTCGTCCCGGCGAGCGGTCGGCAGTACTACACCCTCGAGGAGATCTTCGCCCCGCACCGCGGCACGCTCTCGTACGTCGCCGAGAACGGCAGCATGGTGATGCACGACGGCAGGCTGTTGACGTCGTCGACCATCGATCCCGCGCTGGTCGCCACGGTCATCGACACCGTCCGCGAGGCCGATCGGCACGGGCGTGACCTCCGACTGCTCGTGCACCGGACCGACGGAGCCTTCATCGAGTCCGACGACGCCGAGTTCGTCGTTCACGCTCGCCGGTACTGCGTCCGGCTGGAGCATGTGGTCGATCAGTCCCAGATCGACGGCGATGTGGTCAAGCTCGCGATCTACGACTTCGCCGACGCCGAGTCGAGCGCCGCTGAACTGTTCGCTCCACTGGTCGGCGACCACAAGCTCGCGGTGTCGGGGAGCCACTGGATCGACATCACCGCACCGGGGACGCACAAGGCCACCGGTGTCCGGGAACTGCAGGCTCTTCTCGGCGTGGGCCCCGAGCACACGGTCGTCTTCGGCGACTACCTGAACGATCTCGAGATGCTCGACGCCGCACGGTGGTCGTTCGCGATGGCCAATTCACACCCCGACGTGCTCGAACGTGCGCGGTTCCGGGCTCCCAGCAACGTCGACGCAGGCGTGGTCACGGTGCTCCGACAGATGCTGGCCGGACGGTGAGGTCCGCGCATCGGCGGGAGATCGCGCTCGCGGTGACGCTCTCCGGAATCGCCGGTTACCTCGACGCGGTCGGCTTCTTGGAACTCAAGGGATCGTTCGTGTCGTTCATGAGCGGCAACACCACCGAACTCGCCACGCAACTCGGCACCGGTCGCCTCGGCGGTGCGGGCACCGTGGCATCGATCCTCGCCATGTTCTTCTGCGGTGCCGTGATCGGTGCGATCGCCGCGAGGTTCTGGGACGGCCGGACCACCGTTCTCCTCACCACCACCGTTCTGCTGGCGACGAGCGCCCTGGCCTGCGTGTTCGTGGCTCCGTCGTCCGCCTTCGCGATCGGACTGCCCGCGGCGATGGGTGCGATGAACTCCACCTTCCTGAGGAAGGGCGAGGTGAGCATCGGCCTGACCTACATGACGGGGACGCTCGTGAAGGCCGGACAACAACTCGTCGAGGCGTTCACCGGCGGTCCCCGCATGCTGTGGCTCCGGAACCTGTCCCTGTGGTTCGCGCTCGCCGTCGGCGGAATGATCGGAGCGGCCACCCATGATCTGACCGGGCCGACCTCGGCCGTGTGGATCTCCGTCGCGGCGATGCTCGTCGTCACGGCCGCGACCGTCGCGGTGCGGCGACGGACCGGGAGGTTCGGAGTGCCGAGTGCCGGGCGCGCGGCGCGCGAGACCCACGTCGTGCACGATCCGCCGAGCCCGGACGAGGTTTCGTAGCATGAGTGGCATGTCATCGGACGCCGCAGACCTCGCCGCGAGACTTCTCGACGCTCACGTCGATTACGAGCGCCGCCGGCTCACCGACTCCGTGGCGTTCGCGGCGCTGGTGGAGGAGGAGATCACGGCGTTCCTCGACGCCGCAGACCAGTTGCCGCTCGAAGAGGCCGTCTCCCGCGATCTGGTCAAGGCCGTCGCACGCAAGTACGCGATCGCATTCCCGGTCGACGGCGCCATCCCCGGTCTCGTCGGCACCGTCGCCTCACGGATCTACGATTACTCGACTGGCGACGACACCCGGCTCGGTGACGTTCTCGAGAGGCGCCGTTACGAGGAACTGGCGGCCGGCGTCGCCGAGTTGGGTCTGTCGCGGCGGATGCTCAAGCGCGTCCTCGACAGTCCGGCGACCGAGGATGCGTGCGTGGAGGCGATCCAACGGGCGGTCGACTCCTCCCGGATGCCCGGCCCGGTGGCGGCCGTCGTCGATTCGATGGTCGAGCGAATCGCGAGGCGCTGCGCCCGCACGGTGCTCGCAGCCAACCGCGCCGAAGCCGATCATCTCGTGCTCGACGCCGCTCGCGAGGTATGGCTGGCCGGCGCCGATCAGAGCGTCGGTGATGTGCGCGACGTGCTGAGCAGTTCGGATGTCGAAGACGCAGTGGTGCTGGTCTTCGAGTTCTGGCGCACGTTCCGCGAGACGCCGTTCTTCCGAGCGATTCTCGACGAGGGCGTCGACGAGGTCTTCGACACGTACGGCACCACCTCGCTGTCGGATCTGCTCGACGAGTTGGGCGTGGGGCGCGACGACCTGGTGGAGGAGGCGATGCGGTTCGGTCCGCCCGTCATCGCACGGATCGACGCCGACGGGTTCGTCGAGGCGGCTCTGCGCCGCCGGTTGAGCCCGTTCTACACCTCTGCGGAGTTCGCAGCGCTGGTCGGCCGCTGAGGCAGCGTCCCGCGTCAGAGGATCTGCGACAGGAACGTCTTCAGGCGGTCGCTGCGCGCATCGGTGAAGATCTGTTCCGGTGCCCCGGTCTCCACCACCATTCCCTCGTCCATGAACACGACGTGGTCGGAGACGTCGCGGGCATAGCCCATCTCGTGCGTCACCACGATCATCGTCATGCCCTGTTCGGACAGATCGGTCATCAACGCGAGCACACCCTTGACCAGCTCCGGGTCCAAGGCGCTGGTGGCCTCGTCGAAGCACATGATCTGCGGATGCATGGCCAGGGCACGGGCGATGGCCACGCGCTGCTGCTGTCCGCCCGAGAGGGTCGAGGGCCGCGCGTCGGCCTTGTGCGCCAATCCCACCGACTCGAGTTGGGCGATGGCGAGCGCCCGCGCCTCGTCCTTGCCGAGGCCGAGCAGTTTGCGCGGACCGAGTTCCACATTCTGCGCCACGGTGCGGTGCGGGAACAGATTGAACTGCTGGAACACCATGCCGATCCGGCGGCGCAGTTGATCCGGGTCCTCCTTCAAGACGCTGCGGCCGTCGATCAAGATATCGCCCTGTTGCGGCTCGTGGAGCCGGTTGAGGACGCGCAGGAGCGTGGACTTGCCCGATCCGGACGGACCGATGACCGTGGTGGTGGTACCGGCCTCCACATGGATGTCCACGCCGCGCAGGACGTGGTTGTCGCCGAAGCTCAGGTGCAGGTCCTGCCCGGTGAGGGAGACCGCGGCACCGCGATCGACGAGGGGATGCGAGTTCGCCACGATGCTCACGCCTTTCCAGTGCGCAGACGGTTGTCGATGTAGTTGACGAGGTGGGTCAGCGGCACCGTCATCACGAGATACAGCAGGCCTGCGGCCAGCAGCGGGGTGAGATTGCCGCTGTTGGCATTGAAGTCCTTGCCCACGGCGAACAGTTCCCGCTGCGTCAGCGTCAGACCCAGGAAGTAGATCAGCGACGAGTCCTTGATGAGCACGATGAACTGGTTGACCAGAGCCGGAAGGACGCGTCGGACGCCCTGGGGGATCACTACCAGTCGCATGGATCGGCGGTAGGAGAAGCCGAGCGCCCGCGCGGCCTCCATCTGACCCGATTCCACGCTCTGGATGCCGGATCGGAAGATCTCGCCGATATAGGCGGCGGCGAGCAGGGCGAGGGCCACCGAGCCGAGCCAGAAGGGATTGCCGCCGGTCAGGTTCTTCACCACCGGCCCGAATCCCAGGCCGACCATCAGAATGACGACGACGGCGGGCAGGCCGCGGAAGATATCGGTGTAGACGCGGGCCGGCCAACGCAGCCACCGGCTGCGCGACATCCCGGCCATCGCCAGGAGCATGCCGCCGACGGTGCCCAGGATTCCCGACGTGATCGCGATCTTCAGGGTGTTCGGCAGACCGGTCTTGATCAGTTCGGGCAGTGCCTTGGTGAACTGTTCACCGCTGAAGAAGGTCTCGCGCAGTTGCTGCCACGTGCTCTTCGGCGCGGCGTCGGCGGCGTCGGCTTTCGGCTTGCCCTCATTCGCCTTCGCGATCGCTTCGAAGTCGGGCAGCACCGGCTTCGGCGCGGCCTTGGAGCCCGGCTTCCAGCCGTCCGGAAGCGGTCGCGGCGCCCAATCGCTGTACAGGCGAGCCCAGGTGCCGTCCGCGATGATCGCGTCGAGCCCGCTGTTCAGCGCGTCGACGAGCGGTTGATTGCCCTTGGCGACGGCCCACGCGGTGAAGTTATTGATGCTGAAGGTGTTCTCCAGGATCTTCATTCCGTCTGCGGCCTGAACGGTGCCCTCGGCCTGCTGGCTCGGGGCCACCCATGCGTCGATCTGACCGGATTTCAGGTTTGCGTATGCGGTCGCATAGTCCGGGAACTTCACCGCGCTCAGCTTGAGGGTGTTCGTGACGTAGTCGTCCTGAACCGTGCCCTGAACGACGCCGATCCGGGTGCTCGGGTTGAGATCGCCGAAGCTCTGCACCCGGCCGTTCGCCGGGCCGGCCAGAGCGAAGTAGCCGAAGTCGTAACCGTTGGTGAAGTCGACGGTCTGGCGACGTTCGTCAGTGGTGGTGATCGACGACGATCCCACGTCGTACCGGTGCCCGGCGACCTGGGCGAGCAGGCCGGAGAACTCCGTGCCGATGAATTCCACTTTGAGACCGAGCTTGGCGGCGATCGCCTTGAGCATCTCGTTGTCCATGCCCGTGTACTGCTGCTGCGAATTCACACAGATACTGGGCGGCGCATCCGACAGCGTGCCGACCACCAGGGTTCCGGGCTTGATGAGGCCGAGCCTGGAGGTGTCGATCTCGTCGAGCGGCCGAGTCGACTCGGTGGTGAACCGGTCGGGGGCCGCAGCGGCGCTGGCGAGATTCGTCGGTGCGGCGGAGGCGCTCTCCACGCCGGGAGGTGAGCAGAGTCCGGAATCGTCGCTGGACGCCGAACTGGAGCAGGATGCCAGCAGCGCCACCAGCAGAGAGACGGCCAGCAGCGGCAGCCAGCGCCGGCGGGCTGCGGAAAGCAGAGTCATGATTGGACAGGGTAATCCGGCGCGCTGCTGATTCCGCAATTAAAACCACGGGGTGAGAAAACTCGGCCGCGGTGTAACGGACGGATCGGACGCCGATCGCAAAACGCCCCGGACCGGTCAGTGAGACCTGGTCCGGGGCGCTGTGGCCGACGCGTCGGCGAGTGTCAGTTCGCTGCTTCGTACGCCGCGATGATGTCTGCCGGAATGCGGCCGCGATCACTGACCGTGTAACCGTTGTCGGACGCCCACTGGCGGATCACGCGGGTGTTGGTGCGGCCACGTGCGGCGGTCGGCGCGGCGCGGCGAGCGGCGGCGCGACCGCCGGTGACACGAGATGCGGCGATGTACGTGGCGACGTGGTTGCGGAACTCTTCGGCATGCTCGGGGGAGGTGTCGAACTCGTAGTTCTTACCGTCCAGACTCCAGTGGACGGTTTCGTACTCGTCGAGTTCTGCGCCGTCGATATCGTCGACGATCTGGATCACGGTCTTCTTGGCCATCTGTGGTCCTCCGGTTGATTCGAGCCTGCCGCGCATGTCCTCACCCGAGTGCGCCGCGGCGTTTATCTGCGCTCAGCGTACACGTATTCAACGGGTCGGGACCACTGGTGAGGAATTGCGATTATCGACCGTCGGGCTATCGGCGTCGGAATCCAATCCGAGCAGTGATGCGGGGGCGCGTTCATCCGCCCTAATCGCACTGTATCCATTAGCGGTAATCGCGAATCCGGTGCCGGAACTGGACTCTACGCAGTAGAGGTCGTCGGAATCGGTGAGACAGGCGAAACGGTCGACATTGATCGCACGACCGGAGCCGAGGATGCGTGACCGGAACAACACCGGATAACTGTTAGCGCACGCGCCTGCTTTCGGTCCGTTGGCGTCGAGCACCACGTAATCGGCCTGCCAATCGCACTCGGCGGTGGCGTCGGCGGCGCGTTTGGCGCCCCGGACGTGCTCGCCGACGCACACCAGAGCATCGGCGCCGTTGTTGCCGGTGGAGCATCTCACGCCGCGGTCCGGCGTCGAGAAATGAAAACCGGAGACATCGGACGTCCGGCCGTCGGCCGAGGTGGCGCCGACCTGGAATCCGGAATTGCTGGCTCGAGGCGCCGCCTTGATGACGCGTTCATAGCTCCACGGAGCCTCCGTTCGGCGGATGCCGACCGTGCGGGACGCGGATGTCGGCGAGAGCGAAGGCGCCGGCGATTCGGTGCTCGGCGCATTCGTGCCCGGGATCACGATCTTGCTGGGTGATGCGTCCGTGCTCAGCAGCGAACACGACGTCAGGACCGAGACGCCGAGGCATACCAGGGCGACGAGGGGCAGGCGTGTTCGAGGTCCGTACCCTTGCACTGTGGCGACTCCCAAGATCGTGTTGTTCTACGTCTTCGCTCCGCTGCCGGACCCGGAGGCGATCCGACTCTGGCAACAGAGCGTCTGCGAGGCCTCCGGACTGCGCGGCAGGATCATCGTGTCATCTCACGGCATCAACGCAACAGTGGGAGGTGACATCCGCGACGTCAAACGTTATGTCCGTGCCACCCGGAGCTATCCCGCATTCAAAGACGCCGACATCAAATGGTCGGACGGAACAGGCGATGATTTCCCGCGCCTGAGCGTGAAGGTGCGCCCGGAGATAGTGACCTTCGGCGCCGCCGAAGAACTGCGTCTGGACGATCACGGTGTGGTCGGCACCGGTGTGCGTCTGGCGCCGGAACAGTTGCACGAGCTCGTCGA
This sequence comes from Gordonia sp. QH-12, assembly GCF_001578675.1. NCBI lineage: Bacteria > Bacillati > Actinomycetota > Actinomycetes > Mycobacteriales > Gordoniaceae > Gordonia > Gordonia sp. QH-12. Next base: position 37,766 of record NZ_KQ969298.1, on the reverse strand, counting down.
CCGGCGCGGTGACGAAGTGGTCTTCCTGGACGGCCGTAACAAGATCGAGGCGCAGATCGGCCGATTCCGGGATGCGGTGGTCCCCGACGTCACCACCACGCGGGATTTCCTTCCGCTTCTGGAAAGCGGTGCGCTCGATCATCTCAAAGGCCGGCCGGTCGTCACATATTGCACCGGCGGTGTCCGCTGCGAGGTGCTCAGCGCATTGATGAAAGCTCGTGGATTCGACGAGGTGTATCAGCTCGACGGGGGAATTGTCCGCTACGGAGAACAGTACGGCGACAGCGGTCTGTGGGAGGGCTCACTCTACGTTTTCGACAAACGCATGAGAATCGACTTCAGTCCGGAAGCGGCGGTGATAGGGAAGTGCCTTCGCTGCGGTACTCCGACGAGCGATGTCGCCAATCTGCCGGACGGCGACGGTCGCGATCTGGCGGTGCTCTGCGCCGACTGCCGCGGTGAGCAGACGACGTGACCGCATCCGCCGCACCGGTCGTGGTGCTCGCGGGATTCCTCGGCGCGGGCAAGACCACGCTCCTCAACCATGTTCTCCGGCACGCGGGTGGCCGGCGGATCGGAGTTCTCGTCAACGACTTCGGGTCCATCAACATCGACGCTCTTCTGGTCTCCGGACAGTCGGGCGGCACGCTCAGCCTTGAGAACGGATGTATGTGCTGCACTACCGATGCGTCGGATTTCGCCGAGACACTCGCCGGCCTGACCGCCCCGGGAAACGGCATCGACGCGGTCTTGATCGAGGCCAGCGGAATCGCCGAACCCAAGGCACTGATCCGGATGGTGCTGTCGGCGCGAAGCTCCACCGTGGCGTACGGCGGCCTCGTCTACGTCGTCGACGCCGCTCACTACGACGACACGATCGCCGAACACCCGCAACTCGGTGAGCATCTCGCGATCGCTGATCTGGTGGTCTGCAATAAGATCGATCTGCTCGCCGGCCAGGACGCCGTGCAATCGCTGATCGCGCGGCTTCGAATGATCAACTCCACCGCTCCGATCCTGCCGGTGGCGGACGCGGCGGTGGACCCGGAACTCTTCTTCGAGCCCGCTGCGGAGATCGCCCGAGACGACGGTCCTCGTCAGTTGAGCTTCGATGAACTGCTCCTCGCCGACGACCACGACCACCCCGACGGCCACGACCACGGTCACGATCATGTGCACGCCGGTTTCGAGTCAGCGGCGCTCGAGACCTCCGCGCCGGTGGACCCTCGGCGCCTCGCGCAGTTCCTCGAACGACCGCCCGCCGGCGCTTACCGGATCAAGGGAACGGTGCTGGTCGATCTCGACGGGCACCGCGACACCGCGTACACGGTTCAGGCTGTCGGAGGCTTCGTCCGAGTCGACGCCGGCTCGTGGCGCGGACGGACGCCGGGTACGTCACTCGTCGTCATCGGGGCGGGGCTCGATGCGGCGGCCACCCGCGAAGCACTCGACGGTCTCGTCGCGCCCGCCGATCCCGACGATGTGAACGGAATCCTCCATCTGACGCGTCATCTGGTCACAGCAACCTAACGATTCCCGGTGAGATCCGAGCCTGCGTTTGCCGTCTAGCCTCAAGCACTGGTTCACTGTTACCAAAGTTGTCTGTGTGACAGATGGTGTTTGGATCCTCGGAAGGAGAGTGGTGTGTGCGCCTCGTGCCCGCACACCCAACCCGCCCATGAATGCTGTACGTTTCCGCCGGCGTGCGCTGATCGCGTCGTCCGTCCTCGCGTCGTCTGTCCTCGTCGGAGGACTGCTGACGGTCGCGCCCACCGAAGCGGCGCCCAAGAGTGGTGAGTTGGCGGGCAAGACGGTGTTCCTCGACCCGGGCCATCAGGGATCGGCGGCGGGCCACGATCTGGCGAAGCAGGTGCCGGACGGGCGCGGCGGCAAGAAGGACTGCCAGACCACGGGTGCCACCGCGGTCACCGGCAAGGCCGAGCACACGATCAACTGGGACGTCTCCCAGCTGGTGAAGGCCGCACTCGAGAGCAAGGGTGCCCGCGTGGTGATGAGTCGCAACGACGACACCGGCTGGGGCGGTTGCGTCGACGAGCGGGCGGAGGCCGCGAGCCGGTCGGGCGCCGCGCTGGCAGTGAGCATCCACGCGGACTCGACGAGCACCGGTGCCGATTCCAGCAAGACCGGCTTTCACATGATCGTGCCGACGCTGCCGATCCCGGACAAGACCGTCGACTCGGTGCAGTCGGGCGAGGGCCGCAAGGCGTCGAACACCCTGCGTGACGCTATGAAGAAGGCTGGCTTCGCCCCGGCCAACTACCTGGGCGCTGTCGACGGAATCGTGACGCGGCCGGACATCGCCGCGGTCAATCTCACGCGCGTGCCGGCGGCCTTCATCGAGATGGGCAATCTGTCCGATCCGGCCGAGGCGGCCGTCCTGTCGTCCCCGCAGGGGGCCACCAAGTACGCGGTCGCGATCACCGAGGGCATCTCGGCCTACCTCGACGGACACGCGGCCGCGGCCAATCCGACCGCACCGGCTCCGGACCCCGGTGCCCAGCCGAGTGCACCGGCAGCCGAGAGCCCGTCCGAAGGCACCGACCTGTCGGGGCTGAGCGGAGTGGAGGCGATCGGCCCGCTGATCGACAAGCTCGCCAAGGCCAAGAGCCCGCAGGAGGCGCAGCGCATTCTGATGACCGACGGCCAGGACGTCTCGGCCAACGTGCTCAAAGCGATCCTCGCGGTGGTCTACGCGGTGTTCGGCGGCAAGCTCCCGATCTGACGAGTGGACTAAGGTTGTGTCATGGGTCTCATGACATCGCTGAAACTTCCCAGCCTGCAGTCCGTCCGGGAGCTGTTCGTGGTGCCGACTCCCGTGCCCTCGCTTCATGATCGCAAAGTGCTGATCACCGGCGCCGCCAGCGGCATCGGCCGCGCCACCGCGCTGGCGGCCGCCGACGCCGGGGCGCAGCTCGTGCTCACGGACATTCAGGCCGACGCTCTCGACGCGGTGGTCGCGGAGATTCTCGATCGACGGGGCACCGTTCTCTACCACCGTGCCGGCGACGTCTCCGACTACGAGTGGGTGGCGGCGTTCGCGCGGGGCGTCGACGCGGAGGTCGGCGTGATGGACGTCGTCATGAACGTGGCGGGCGTGTCGGCGTGGGGGACGGTCGAGCGCTTGGAACACCGCCATTGGAAGAAGATGGTGGACGTCAATCTGATGGGCCCCATCCACATCATCGAGTCGTTCGTGCCTCAGATGGTCCGCCGCGGCACCGGCGGTCACCTCGTGAACGTGTCGTCGGCCGCCGGGCTGCTGGCACTGCCGTGGCACGCCGCCTACAGCGCCAGCAAGTTCGGTATCCGGGGCGTGTCGGAGGTACTGCGATTCGATCTCCGACGCCACAACATCGGAGTCTCGCTGGTGTGCCCGGGCGGTGTGGCGACTCCCTTGGTCGAGACCGTCGACATCGTCGGTCTCGATCGCGGCAACACCGCCATCCAGCGCGAGATCGCGGGTTTCCACAAGATCGCGGTCACGCCTGAGAAGGCGGCATCGGCGATCCTCCGCGGAGTCACCCGCAACAAGTTCATGGTCTACACCTCGTTCGACATCCGGTTCGGCTACTGGTGGGCGCGGAAGTTCGCGCTTCCCTACGAGGTGGTGATGCGCATCGCGAACAACCGATTCGACTACTTGGCGCGCCTCAGCGACCTCGCCTCCGCGGCAGGTGCCGCGGACCGGACCGGAACCGAGGCGTCGCGGCGCGCTGAGTGAGCGCGCCGGACGGGGTGCTGGTGGTCTCGGCCACCCGCGCCGAGGCCGCGCATGTGCCGCCGGGGGCCGATCTGCTCATCACCGGTATCGGGAAGGTTCGCGCGGCCAGCAAGGTGACGCACCGGCTGGCTGTCGGTGACTACCGCCGGGTGATCAACATCGGCACCGCGGGGGCGCTGCGCGACGGGCGCACCGGACTCTTCACACCTTCGCGAGTCATCGAGCACGACATCAGTGCCGCGGATCTCGCCGCAATGGGCTATCACACGGTTGACGAATGGGACGTGGCGGGCGGCGACGGCAGCGTGCTGGCTACCGGGGACACATTCGTGAACGATCCGCTGCACCGGGACCGGCTCGCGTTGCGGGCCGATCTCGTCGACATGGAGGGCGCGGCGATCGCTCACGTCTGCGCCGAGTACGGACTGCCTCTCCGCGTGGTCAAGGTCGTCACAGACAATGCCGACGACTCGGCGTTCGACTGGCCGCGGGCCATCGCGGCCGCGGCACGCGACCTCGGCGACTGGCTCGACGGAAGTCGGTTCGGCGAGATCTGAGGTCTCGACGCCCGGCCGGCTCGGGGCCGGTATCGACTCAGCGCTCGTCGGCGCCGGCCGTCAGGTCCTCGATCTGGCTCTTGTCCCGCAGCTGGCCCGCGGTGCGACGCGGACGGCCTTTGGGATCGCGCGGCGGGATGGTCTGCGGCGCGGCGCGGCGACGGGGTGCGTCGGCGGCTGCCGGCGAGGCGGCCGGAGCCGGTCGGGGCCGGGGCGCCGGGCGAGTCGGGGACGGAGCGGGGCTCTGCGCCGCTGCCGGCCGTCGCTGAGCGGCCGCGGGATCGGCGGAGGGCTTGGCGGCGGGCCGGGCGCCGGCAGCGCGCTGGGGCGCGGGCTTGGCCGGTGCGGCCTTCGACGCAGCAGCGGTTCGGGGGGCTGCGGGGGAAGTGGCTGCACGCTTGGTGGCCGCGTCCTTCGCGTTCGCGGAGCCCTTCGGGGCCGCCGCCGCGGCGGGCACTCGCTTGGTCGCGGCAGTTCTGCTCCTGGTCTCGCGCGTCGCTGCGTCCTTGGGCTGTGTGCCGGCCGCCGCGTCTCTCGTGGCCGTGCGTTTCGTCGCAGAGGTGCCTGCCGCACCGGTTCGCCGCGTTGCGGATGCCTTGGCCTGAGCGCCGGCCGCCGCCGGAGTGGCGGCGCGCTTGGGGGAGCCGGTCTTGCCCGAGGACCCGGAGCGGGGTGCGGTCTTCTTCGCGGGGGCGGCCCGCCGACCGGACTCGGCGGTGGTCGGACGCGACTTCCCGGTGAACTTGCCGAACACGGCCAGGCCCTGGGGGCGAGCCAGGAGCAATCGCGCCACCACAACGGCCAGGGTCAGGACGAAGGCCAGCAGGATCCATGGAAAGCTCGTCGCGATCGGCAGGATCACCTTCAGGACGATGTCCCGCATGCCCTGCGCGCTGTCGGAACTCAGGGTGTAGAGGGTGACGATGCCGACCACGAACGCGACCAGCGGCGGTTGTGCCGCCGCGGTGAACAGTGCTCGTTGCCGCACGCACAGTGCGGCCAGAACGCACCCGAGCAGGTAGCACACCTTGAACGCCCGGCCCAGTGACGATGACGTATCGGCGCTGATGACGGCGCCGAGAGTCGTGGCTCCGACGGCGATCAGAACGGCGCCCCACCAGGGCACACCCCGGATGGTGGGCAGGACGGACCGCTCGTCGGCGGGCACGGCAGAGCCGGCTAGCAAGCGCGAAAACACAACTAAACGGTACCGTTAACTCCGCCGATCGCCGTGATCCGAAGCCGTGAGTTTCCTGAATCTATCGGCTCGGTGATATTGATCTCACCACCGAATCGACGGGGCTGATCCCGTCGCTGACCCGCACCGACGGGTTGGCGGTACCCGAGAGGGCTTCCAGATCTGCGAGCTTGCGGGCGGTGACTCCGAGGCGACTGTCGATGGCTCCGACCGTCGAGTTGTACGACTCCACGGCCCGGCGCAGGGACGCACCGGTCTTCTCCAGGTGGCCGAGCACTTGGTCTATCCGCTGGTACAGCTGGCGACCGAGAGCATGAATGGTCTCGGCGTCCTCGGCGAGCGCATACTGACGCCAGCCCAGGGCGACGGTTCGCAGCAGGGCGATCAGGGTGCTGGGCGTGGCGAGCACCACGTCACGGGAGAACGCGTAGTCGAGGAGCCCCGGGTCGCCGCGCAGCGCAGATTCGAGAACCCCGTCGCCGGGCAGGAACAGAACGACGAATTCCGGCGACACGGGTTGTGCGGACCAGTACGACTTCGCGGACAGCACGTTCACGTGCGCCCGCACGGCCTGCGCGTGCCGGGCGATGACCTCGCGGTTGTCGGGGACTGCGCCGGAGGTCGATTCCAGGTACGCGTGCAGCGGCACTTTGGCGTCCACCGCGATCCGTCGTCCACCGGCGAGTTGAACCACCAGGTCGGGTCGCACGGCCCGGTCGGCGTCCGACTGCCCCTGTACCTGCGTCGCGAAATCGCAGTGCCGCGACATCCCGGACAGTTCGACGATTCTTTCGAGTTGGATCTCGCCCCAGCGGCCGCGAACGTGCGGTGCGTGGAGTGCACTTGCCAACTGGCTGGTCTGCTGGTGCAGTCGCTGCGAGGTCGCGTGCACTCCGCGCATCTGTTCGGCGAGGCCGGCGTAGGCGTGGGCACGTCCGGCCTCGCTCCGCCGCAGTTCCTCCGACAGCCGTCCGAGTGTCTCGCGCAGCGGACCCACCACGAGGTCGACCTCCGCGCCCAGCGACGGCCCGGGACGTTCGCCGCCGGAGTGATGTCCGCCCGTCGCCGTACCGCGGGCGAACCACCCGAGGAGTGCGCCGACGATGAGACAGAGCGGGCCGATGATCGCTGCTGGTGTCATGCCGCCATCTTGGCGCGAGCCTCTGACATCGATCCCGGGCGTCGATCCCGGCCTGGCAGCTCCCCGACGGCTCGAGGCGCACGGGCTACTCGTCGTCCGGACCGCGGCGTCGGTGGCCGGCTCAGTCTTCGAGGTCGGGCGGCGGCTCCTCACGAGCGAGAAGGTTCCGCTTGAGATCGAGCCCGTAGCGGAACCCGCCGAGACCGCCGCTCGTCCTGGTGACGCGGTGGCAGGGAACGAACAGGGCGGCGGCGTTGCGCACACAGCATTGAGCGGCGCCGCGGACCGCTGCCGGACGCCCCGCGCGTTCGGCGAGCTGACCGTAGGTGACCGGGTATCCCGCCGGCACCAGCCGCAATGCCGACCACGCCGCGGCGATGAACGGGCCCGCGATCTGACGCACCGCGACACCGGACGGAGCGGCGAAGTCGCCGTCGTAGTAAGCGGTCACAGCGTCGGCGACCGGGCCCGCCGGGCGCCGGCTGAGCTGACCACCGCGCAAGGCGGGAGCGATGAGCCCGGCGAGATACTCGGCCGACTCGGTCCAGCCGGCGGCGTGCACGGTGTCCGCGTCGTCGTACAGGACGGTGAACGGGCCGTCGGCGGTGGCGACGGTGGTCCAGCCGAGGGCTGGGGCTGTTGGCATGGTCATCGGACCTCCCGGTGTCGGCCGGCGAGGTGATGGACTCGCCGGGATCAGACTGACGTCTACTGAATTGGACGCACCGCACCGTGGTTCGGTTCCATTCCCGTCTCCCGGCGCGTACGACAGTCGGACGACCCCTCGCGCGGCGGACCGCGGATGTCGGAGGCGTATGTGAAGATTGGCGCGTGAGCGACCGAAACGACGAATCTTCGCCGGAACCCGACACCGGGACGAGCGACCGCGCCGACGCAGCCGCCGCGGAGCCGACCCCGGAGCGATTGCTGAACCCGGTCACCGGCAAGCCCTATCCGACGCGCGGCAGGGTGTTCCTGACGGGCCTGCGGTCCTCGTCCATCGTGTCCTTGCAGATGCTGCTGGTGATGGTGTTCCTGTTCGCGCTGCTGTGGGTGATGTCCAAGCTCTGGGTGATCCTGCTGCCGGTGATCCTCGGTATCGTCGTCGCGACGGTGCTGTGGCCGCCTGTCCGATGGCTGCTCTCGAAGCGGGTGCCGCCCGCGGCGGCGACCCTCGTGGTGCTGCTGGCGGCGATCGCGGTCATCGGCGGCGTCATCGGCGGCATCGTGCCGTCAGTCATCGACCAGGCGCCGCAGCTGGCCGATCGCGCCGTCGACGGTGTGCATCGGGTTCAGGAGTGGATCCAGGGTCCGCCGCTCAACGTCGGCGACGATCAGATCAATGCTCTCGTCAACGAGATCACCAGCAAGCTGCAGAAGAGCGCGACCACGATCGCCTCGGGTGTGTTCAGCGGAGTCGGCGTCGCGACCTCGGTGCTGGTGACGCTGTTCACGACCGTCGTCCTGGTGTTCTTCTTCCTCAAGGACGGGCCCAAGTTCCTGCCGTGGCTCAACCGCACGATGGGGGCCGAGGGGGCCGTTCACATCAGCGAGATCCTGCGGCGGATGTGGGAGACGCTGGGCGGCTTCATCCGAACCCAGGCCATCGTCAGCTTCGTGGATGCGGCCCTGATCGGCATCGGCCTGGTGGTGCTCGACGTGCCGCTCGCGGGAGTGCTGATCGTCATCACGTTCATGGGCGGATTCATCCCGATCGTGGGTGCCTTCGTCGCCGGTGCGCTCGCGGTGCTGATCGCGCTCGTGTCGAACGGGCTCACCTCTGCCCTGATCGTGCTCGGAATCATCCTGGCGGTGCAGCAGTTGGAGGGCAATGTCCTCTCGCCGTGGCTGCAGGCCAAGTCGATGAACCTGCACGCGGTCATCGTGCTGCTGTCGGTGACGTTGGGCGGCAGTCTCTTCGGCATCACCGGAGCGTTCCTCGCGGTGCCCGCGGCGTCGTGTCTCGCCGTCGCCCTGAGGTACATCCTCGAACAGATCGGCAGAGCCGCGGGCGATGAGATAGCCGCTGAGGACGAGGCGGCCCGGGCGGCGCAGCAGGAGTCCCGCAAGCGCAGGCGCGGGCCGGGTAGGTCGGGCGCGCAGACGCAGATAGACTGACCTCCCGTGAGTCTTACCCTCGGAATCGTCGGCCTGCCCAATGTCGGAAAGTCGACGCTCTTCAACGCCCTGACCCGTAACGACGTGCTCGCCGCGAATTACCCGTTCGCCACCATCGAGCCGAACGTCGGTGTCGTGGAACTGCCCGACGCGCGGCTCGACCGGCTCGCCGAGATCTTCGGCAGCGAACGGATCCTCCCCGCCGTCGTGTCGTTCGTCGACATCGCGGGAATCGTCAAGGGCGCATCGGAGGGCGAGGGCATGGGCAACCAGTTCCTCGCGAACATCCGCGAGGCCGACGCCATCTGCCAGGTGGTCCGCGTGTTCTCCGACGACGACGTGGTGCACGTCGACGGCCGCGTCGATCCGCGCGCCGACATCGAGGTCATCGAGACCGAACTGATCCTGGCGGACATGCAGACTCTCGAGAAGGCGATTCCGCGTCTCGAGAAGGAGGCGAAGAAGAACAAGGACCAGGCGGAGTCGCTTGACGCGGCCAAGAAGGCGCAGGCGGTTCTCGACAGCGGCAAGACGTTGTTCTCGGTGAAGGACTCGTTCGACCTGTCGTCGGTGCGCGAACTGCATCTGCTGACCGCCAAGCCGTTCCTCTACGTCTTCAACGCCGACGAGGCCGTTCTCACCGACGAGGCACGCAAGCAGGAACTCCGCGACGCCGTCGCACCGGCCGACTGCGTCTTCTTGGACGCCAAGGTCGAGAGCGAACTCCTCGAACTCGAGGAGGAGGACGCTCAAGAACTCCTCGACTCGATCGGGCAGGACGAGCCCGGTCTGCGTCAGCTCGCCCGCGCCGGCTTCCACACGCTCGGTCTGCAGACCTACCTCACCGCCGGTCCCAAGGAGGCGCGCGCCTGGACCATCCGCCAGGGCGACACCGCGCCCAAGGCCGCGGGCGTCATCCACACCGACTTCGAGAAGGGCTTCATCAAGGCCGAGATCGTGTCGTTCACCGACCTCGACGCCGCCGGCTCGATGAACGCGGCCAAGGCCGCGGGCAAGGTTCGCATGGAGGGCAAGGACTACGTGATGGCCGACGGCGACGTAGTCGAGTTCCGGTTTAACGTCTAGCGATAATGACGGGCAGTCCGGTTCGCTGGTGACACCCTCGGGTCACCAGCGTCGATCTCGGCTGGGGCGACCCACCCACGCAGGCACTCGTTCCCGACACCGTCCTTCCAACTGAAGAGGATGCGGCATCAAGCCCGGGGGCGCTGCACCTTCTGTGCGGCTTGCCCGGGTCCTCGACCACCATGAACATGGTTGAGGACGTCTACGCCGAGTGACGATCCGAGTGATGAACGGAGAGCAGATGACCGAGACGATGCGTGCCCTTGTGGCCGGACGCGGACCCGAGTGGATTCTCGCCGATGCGGTGCTTCCCGAGCCCGGTCCGGGCCAGGTGCTCATTCGCAACCGCGCCGCGGCGACCAACAACGCCGATCTCCCGATGCTGGCCGAGGCCGACCCCACCAGAGGCGGACACGGTCGTGAGTTCATCGCCGGATTCGAGTACGCGGGGGAGATCGCAGCTCTCGGAGAGGACGCCGGCGACTGGCAGGTCGGGGACCCGGTGATGGGCACCTTTCCGTCCGCGTTCGCGGACTACCTGATCGCCGACCACCGCTTCGTGCTGCCCCGTCCCGAGGGGTTGGCCGAGGACATCGCCTGCGCGTTGCCGACAGCGCTCCTCACCGAGTTCGGTGCTCTCACTGTCGCCGGGTTCGTGCCGGGGCGAAGTGTTCTCATCACGGGCGCGACCACCGGCATCGGCCTGGTCGGCGTGCAGATGGCGAAGGTGCTCGGCGCTTCTTCGGTCGTCGCGACCACACGTACCGCCGGCAAGCGTGAACTTCTCGCCGGTCTCGGCGCGGATACGGTGATCGTCACCGGCGACGAAGACCTGACGCAGGCAACACTCGCCGCGACCGGCGGCAAAGGCGCCGACGTCGTCCTCGACCATGTCGCCGGCGAGACCTTCGCGCAATGCCTTCCCGCGACCGCCGAGGACGGTCACGTCGTCAACATCGGTCGCCTCGCAGGTCCCGCGTCCACGATCGACCTCGACGCGTTGTCCTACCGGCACCTGACCGTCCACGGCGTCTCGTTCGGGTTCTCCCGCGACTGGGAGACCGTGCCGATCCTCGAAAGTCTGAGCGCTGACGTGCTGCCCGCAGTCGCCCGCGGCGAGATCCAGCCCGTCATCGACTCCGTCGTGGACGTCGCCGACTTCCAGCAGGTCGCAGAACGGCTTCGTTCAGGGAAGGCGGTCGGCAAGGCCGTCCTGGTATTCGGCTAGATGTGGTGCGCCCGATGACCTCGTCACGTGAGCAGCACTCGACCCGCAACGGAAGTCGTCCGGCATGACTGAGGTCGTCGTCAGCGGCAGGCTGATCTGCGGCGATGACGCGCAGACCGCGATCGTCGAGCGACTTCTGCCGCGACATGTCGAACTCACCCGGGCCGAACCCGGATGCGTCGCGTTCTCGGTGCTGCCGACGTCGGAGCCGGGCGTGTGGGCGGTCGACGAGACGTTCGTCGACGCGGCGGCGTTCCGAGCGCACCAGAGGCGGGTCGCGTCGAGCGAGTGGGGCCGGATGACCGCCGGAATCGAGCGCGTCTACACGACCCAGGGCAGCTGAGGCGGACCGGCACATCGACCGTCCTCGCGCCGTCCAGGGCCGTCGATCGGCGTGGCTGCTGGCATATCGGCCTTCTTCCTGGTAGTTAGTTGCGATGACAGAACAAGAATCGTCATTCAGCCGGACCGCACTCTTCTCCGCCGCAGCGCGCGCAGCGCACGCGCTCGTCGACAGCCCACCGCACTTGCTCGTGGACGACGCCGCTCAAGAACTGTGTCGGCTGACGAGTCCGTCGCCTCTCGATTTCCAGTTGGCGCAACCCGAGGCGCCCATCCTCGCCGCCGCGCGCCTGACCGCGTGCGCGCGATCTCGCTACGCGGAGACGGTGCTCGCCGAGACGGGAAACGACCAAGTCGTCGTGGTCGGCGCCGGTCTGGACGCCACTGCGCTCCGGCTCCCGACCGGCAGACACCGGGTGTGGGTGGTGGACCGTCCGGGAGTGCTGCAGTGGCGGGCGCGGCTGTTCGCACAGGCCGACCTCGCGGACACCGCGACAAGCGTCGCCGCTGATCTCGCCGACGGTCTGCGAGTAGGCGATCTCGAGAATGCAGGAGTCGACCTCACCCGCCCTGTCACCGTGCTCTGGCTCGGTGTCAGCATGTACCTCGCACCCGATGAGTGCCGCAGGTTCTTCGGCGACGTCAGCGCGCTGGCCGACGGATCCGCGCTCGTCTTCGACTACCACCTGAGCCGGGAACTGCGTGACGACGCCGGCCGCGACTACGCACGTGCGGTCGCGGCGATGGCGGGCGCGAGCGGTGAGCCGTGGCAATGCGCGGCGTCCCCGGACTCGGTCGCGCAATGGCTCACCGAGCACGGGTGGCGGGTGGAGGCCGATATCGACGAAGCGGACGTGACCGACGACGGCTTCTTCGACCGGCAGCAGTACTTGTCGCCGATGCGGCTGGTACGCCTCGTCCACGCGGTCCGGTGACGGTCCCTCGCGCCGCGCGACCTCAGTTGATGATCTCGCCGCCGCCGTGTTCGAGAGTCGCGGCCAGTCGCTCGCGCCAGGTTCGGAGCTCGTCCGCCGTGAGACGCTTCCAATCGGTGACCTCGCCGACCACGCGAAGCGGGTGGACGCTGCGATACGACCGGGTGGGATTGCCGGGGAATTTCTTGTCGGTGACATTCGGATCGTTCTCGAAGTCGCCGGTCGGTTGCACGAGGTAGACCCGTGGTTCGCCGTCGCCGGCCGCGAGTTCGGCGGCGAGGCCGGCGCCGTCTTGCAGCGCGGTGAAGTAGATGTGGTTCATCACCACTTCGGGACGGTAGTTGGACCGGAACCCGGCGGTGAGGTGGTCTCCGATGTCGAGGTCGGCCTTCGTCCCGTGAAAGTACGGTCCCTCGTCCAGCACGTCGTTCACCGAGTCAGGCTACCCGATCCGGTGCTGCCCGACTCGGTGGCTGACGGTCCGCGCTCAGCGTGCCGCGTCACCGTCGCTCCGCGACCTGTCGGTGCAGCAGGCTCGGCCACAGTGCCATCTCTGCCGGTGTGCGTGCCACGGTCAGAGTCGCGTGCGGCAGCAGGTCGACGAGCGCCTCCGCGGTCGACAGCGGATGTCCGGCGTCGTCGGTCCACGCCAGAATCGAGGTCGGGACGTCGATCGCCGCGACGTGAGCGGGCGAGGGGAGGTCGCTGAGGGCGGCGCCGCGCAGAACGGACGGCAGCAGGTCTGCGGCGACGGCCGGCACCGTCTCGCGGGTGCCCGCGAGCGCCGGGGGCCGGGGTGCAGTGCGTCCCGCGTCGATGAACGCGTCGATCCCCTCCGTCTCGACGGTGTCGGCGGCTGCCCGATACATCTCGGCCATCGCGGGCCGGCTGTCCCACGCGGTCGGTGGGATCACCAGCGTGAGCCCGGAGAAACGACCGGGATCGAGGACGGCGGCGTGCAACAGAGTGCCGGTGCCCATCGACGGCCCGACACCGTGCACCCGCTCGCCGGGGAACCAGGAGTCGAGCAGCCGCAGCAGGTCGTCGGCCAGCACCGGCCATCGATGGTCGCGGGGCTCCGGCCGCCCGGTCGACCGACCGTGCGCCCGCGCGTCGTAGCGCAGGAGGCGAGTGCCGCTGAGGCCGCGGCCCAGGTCGAGCCCCAGCGTCCGGTCGCGTGAGCGACTCGATGTGAGGCCGTGCAGCTGGACCACCGGCCACCCGTGCTCATCACTGAACTCGACGTCGAGGTCGGCTCCCGGAACGGTGAACGTCGTCATGGCTCTCCTCTGGGATTGCGGCCGCCGCGATGAGGGGTAGCGTAGCCGCTCATGCGGCTCACCAACGTCGGCCACCTCCGTCTCCCGTTCGGGCGACTGTACGGCTACGACGTCGCCGTGTCCGCTCCGGGAGACGACCTGCCGCTCTCCTTCGACCAGCGCAGGCACGTCGGTGCCGGCGACCGTCCGGGATCGTGGATGGCGCTCTCGTTCGAACTCGCCGAGACGATTCCGCGCGACCGCCTCGCCGACGCCTGGCTGCGGGTCGTCGACAGGCACGGGACGCTGCGGACGGTCGTCGTCGACGGCGGCGAGGGACCGCGCCTGCGTGAGGTCCGCATCGGCGCGGGAGCGTGGATCGAGCATCCGGTGGCTCCCGGCCAAGCCGTCAACGACGCGCTCCGGTCGGTGCTCGACGCGCACTGCAGGCCCTACTCGCGACCGTCCCACCGCCTGTGCGTGCTGGAGAAGGCCGCGGGTCCCACCGTGGTCGTGGCCGCCGACCACGCGCATGTCGACATGTGGTCGATGCTGGTGGTGGCGCGCGACCTGCTCGCCGCACTGGCCGGCTCGCTCGACGGCGAGGTGCCCGCGTTCATCGAGCACACTCGGGCGATGGCGAACCGGCCCGCGGCTCCGTCCGACGTCCGGACGCGATGGGCGCAGATCCTCGCCGCCGGCGGCGACGTGATGCCGCGCTTCCCGTTGCCGCTGGGCACGGCGGAACCGAGCGCCGAACGCGTGGAGGTCCGCGACGTGTTCGACGTCGACGACAGCGCCGCGTTCTCGGCGCAGGCTCGGGCCGACGGCGTGTCCACGCTCTCGGCCGCGGTGTCGGTGATGACGTCGGTGACGCGGGAACTGGCAGGAACGCCACTGCGCGCCGTGTTCCCCGTGCACAGCCGCTACGACGCGGCCTGGCACGAGTCGGTCGGCTGGTTCATCACCAACTCCGTCATCGAATCGTGCGACCCCGCCCCGTCGGCCTGCGCCGAAGCCGTCCGCGAGGCGGTCCGCCTCGGATCCTGGCCGCTGCGAGAGATTCTGGAACCGTGGGGCGGTGACATGCCCGAGGCACCCGGGATGTTCGCGGTGTCGTGGCTCGACCTGCGCCGGCTGCCGGTTCGGATCGATTCGGCGCGGATCGACGCCCAGTACGTGGGCGCCGTGATCCGAACCGACGGTGTGATGCTGTGGTTCATCCTCGACGAGGCCGGCCTGCATCTGCGGTGCCGCTATCCGGACACCGCGGAGGCCAGGACCAACGTCGGCGGGTGGCTGGATCTGCTCGTCGCGCGCCTGCAGGAGAGGTCACGATCGTCCGCGGGCGACGTGCTGCGCGTGAGCGGTCGGACATTCCGCGTTCAGCGGGCGCGACGGTCGGACGTCCCGGCGATCGTCGACCTGCTCTCCGACGACGAGATCGGGCGCGATCGCGAAGGCGCCGAACTGGAACGGTACGAAGCGGCGTTCGACGTCCTGGTCCGAGACCGTGCCCACTACCTCGCTGTGGTCCGGGACGAGCGGGATCGGACCGTCGCGACGATGCAACTGACGGTGATCGGCGGCCTCTCGCGCGGCGGCACCACGCGGCTGCAGATCGAGGGTCTCCGCGTCGCCGAAGCAGAGCGCTCCCGCGGACTCGGGAGTGCGATGCTCGATTGGGCGCACGCTCACGGTCGCGCGCACGGGGCACACCTGGCCCAACTCGCCACCGATGAGGCGCGCATCCGTGCGCGTGCCTTCTACGCCCGGGCCGGTTACCGGGCCGAGCACGTCGGTCTCAAACGAGAGCTCTGAGCCGTCGGGGCCGGTCAGGTGAGGGCCTGCGCCAGGCCGACGAGGATGCCCTCGGGCCCGCGTATGTAACAGAGCCGGTAACTGTCCTCGAACCGGACGATCTCGGTGCTGATGATCTCGGCGCCGTGCGGACGCAGGCGCTCCAGCGTCTCGTCGAGATCGTCGACCGCGAACATCACGCGCAGGTAGCCGAGTGCATTCACCGGAGCCCTCCGGTGATCGGCGACGACGTCCGGTTCGATGAACCGCGACAGTTCGAGCCGACTGTGCCCGTCGGGGGTCGCCATCATCGCGATCTCCACCCGCTGCTCGACGAGACCGGTCACCCGGCCCGCCCAGGGACCCTCCACGACGGCCTGGCCGTCGAGCGACAGTCCGAGGGCGCTGAAGAACTCGATGGCCGCGCTGAGATCTTCGACGACGATGCCGACGTTATCCATCCTCACGGGCACGCACTCACTGTACCGAGATCCGTCCGCGATGTTGAGCCAACGAGCACCCGCCGCCGGCGACCGGAGGACATACTGCTTCAGTGATGTCAGTGAAGCGCACTCGTCTCCTCGCCGTGTCGGTCGTCGTGCTCGCAGCGGTCGGGCAGTTGCTGGCAGGCCCGGGCCGCAGCGATGCGGCGCCGACCGGCTGGAAGTACACGATGGTCGGGTTCAGCAACGGCACCGACCGAGCCATGGACGTGTACGGGTCCAGCGACGGCACACAGTTCAAGCCGGTGCGGAAGGCGGCCTACCGTCCGCCGACCGGCCGGGTCCGCGACCCGAGCGTGTTCCGGAACACCGACGGCATGTACTACGTCACGTACACCACCGCAGACGGCGCGAACATCGGCTTCGCCCGCAGCCGTGATCGGGTGAACTGGACGCCGATCGGCAACTATCCGGTCCCGTTCTGCTGCGCACTGCTTCCCGGGACCGGCGACGGCACCGGGTCGATGAACATTCCGGGATCGTCGGGCTCGGCCGCGTTGAAGAGCGCCCCGTCACTGTCGCCCTTCACCACGAAGGCGTGGGCGCCCGAATGGTTCGTCGAAGGCGGGCGGGTCCACGTCGTCCTGTCGATGTCCACCGGCGGCGGCTTCGTGCCCTACGTCATGACCGCTTTGGAGCCGTCTCTGCGTCTGTGGAGCATGCCGGTGCCGATCGCCGGCATCGGCGCCGACCACATCGACACCACCATCGTGAAGGTCGGGGCCACCTACCACGCCTTCACCAAGAACGAGACGCACAAGTACGTGCAGCACGCGGTGTCGTCGAAGCTCGCCGGGCCGTACCGGTTCGTGGCACCCGGCGATTGGGGTTCATTCGTCGAGGGACCCGCGGTGACGCAGTTGCCGAACGGCGCCTGGCGCATCTATCTCGACGCGTACAAGGCGGGGAAGTACGTCTACTCCGACAGCACCGACGGAATGCGCACGTGGTCGCCCGTCAGAGAGCTCCCCGGCTTGTCCGGCTCGGTCCGGCACTTCGGTGTGATGCGCGAGCGGGGCTGACGTGCCGACAGCGACCCCGAGGCCCCCGACTACGACCTTCGCGATCTCGCAGGCGACGCAGCAGCGCTCGTGCGGGTGCGCGGAGCGGACAACGCGCACATGGGTGGGCTGGGTGTCGGCGGCATGGTCGCTCAGGTCGCGGCACTCGACTTCCCGGATGTGTTCACCGCGCTCACCCTCGTCGGCACCAGGGCGGTCGCGCCGGGTCCGGTCGACGACGATCTGCCCGATCACGACGCGAACGTGATGGCGGCGCTGTTCTCGCGACCGAGCCCGGACTGGGCCGATCGCACGGCCGTCGTAGCGCATGCAGCCGAGAGCGCGCCGCTCCTTCACAACGACCCGGATCAGGCAGGCCGTCTCGCCGGTCGGATCTGGGATCGAACGCCGTCGAAGGCTCCTGCCGTGCACATGGCGAACCAGCGCGGCACCGTCTTCGCCCGGCTCGACTGTGCACCGCGCTGGCGTGAGCACCTCGGCGAGATCCGGATGCCGACGCTCGTCGTCCACGGCCGGCTCGATCCGTTCTTCCCGGTGGGCAACGGTCGAGCCCTGGCCGCGGAGATACCCGGCACACGGCTGCTCATCCTGGACGACATGGGTACCGGACTGCCCGAGCAGGCGAGCGGCGAGGTCGCTGCCGCGATGCTCGATCTCTGAACCCCGGCCGGCCGTCGGTCAACCGACGCGCCGGACCAGCCAGTCGACCAGCGGCCTCGTCTGACGCCAGTCCTTCCGAACCCGGTCGACCAGCGCGGGGGAGTGGATCACCTCGTCGAAACCGTAGTCACGGCTCACGGTCAACGACCGGTACCGCAACAGGTCGATCCGCGGGTGGTCGGCGCTCCAGCCGCGCGGCGAGGTCTTGACACGGTCGCCGCCCACCTCCCACCCCTTGCGTTGCAGGGTGCCGACGATCTTCTCGAGCTCGGCTCCGTGGAGGTCGTCGTCGATGGCGCGGCGAATGGCGGCGAGAGTGTCGGGGTCGGCGTGATAGAAGCCGGCGGCCACGCGCACTCCCGGGGCCGAGATCTGGACGTAGTAGCCGGTCGCGGGTCCGACCGCCACGAACGCGCCCTGATGGGTCTTGTACGGGGTCTTGTCCTTCGAGAACCGGACGTCCCGATACGGGCGGAACACCTTCGCCGGACCGAACTCGTCGGCGAGTTCGTCGGTCAGCGCGACCATCGGCGCGGCGACGCTGGACTGGTAGACGTCGCGGTGTGCTTCCCAGAACACTTTGCTGTTGTCGATCTCGAGATCGTCGTAGAAGTCGAGCGCAGCCTCGGGGAATCCGGTGAAGCTCATGGGTCGAGCCTACCGAGGGCCCTGCGGCTGTCCGATTGTGACGAGGGTCAAAGGACGTCGTAAATTGTCCCCCTGAACGGTGTGACGCTGGAAGGGGTGACCGAATGACGGTGGCGAGCGAAGAACGCGCTCCCGACGAGGGATATCAGCGCGGACTGACCGCGAGTACGGTCCAGATGATCGCCATCGGCGGTGCCATCGGCACGGGCCTGTTCTACGGCTCGGGCGGAGCGATCGAGAAGGCCGGGCCGGCGCTGCTGCTCGCCTACGCGCTCGCGGGCCTCGCGATCTTCATCGTGATGCGCGCACTCGGCGAACTGCTGATCTACCGGCCGGTGTCCGGCGGCATCAGCGAGTACGCCGACGAATTCCTCGGGCGGTTCGCCGGCTTCAGCCAGGGCTGGACGTACTGGGCGGTGTGGACCACCACCTGCATGGCCGAGATCACCGTGGCGGGTAAGTACGTCAACTACTGGTGGCCGGCGATCCCCGGCTGGGTGACCGCGCTGACGGTTCTCGTCATCCTGTTCGGCGCGAACCTGATCTCGGTCGGCCTGTTCGGCCGTGCCGAGTTCTGGTTCTCGGCGATCAAGGTGACGGCGATCCTCGGCATGATCATCGTCGGCATCGGAGTCCTGTTGCCGATCGCCGGCTTCGGTCCGGCCGAGGGTCCCTCGGTGACCAACCTCTGGAACGACGGCGGGTTCTTCGCCACCGGTTTCACCAATGCGCTGCTGAGCCTGCAGATCGTCATGTTCGCCTACGTCGGTGTGGAACTGGTCGGCGTCACCGCGGGTGAGGCGGAGAACCCGAGGGTCACTCTGCGCAAGGCCATCAACTCGGTGCCCTTCCGCATCGGCATCTTCTACGTCGGTGCGATCCTGGTGATCCTGTCGGTCCGCGGATGGCGGAACTTCCACGCCGGAGAGAGCCCGTTCGTCGCGGTGTTCCAGTACATCGGCCTGCCCGGCGCGGCCGGTCTGGTCAACTTCATCCTGTTGACCGCGGCGCTCTCGTCCTGCAACTCCGGCATCTACTCCACCGGCCGGATGCTCCGTTCGCTGGCACAGCGCGGCGACGCGCCGCACGGTCTCGACCGCTTGTCGAGCCGGAAGGTGCCGGTGGCCGGAATCGTGCTCAGTGCCCTGGTGATGGTCCTCGGCGTGGTCGTGAACGCGATCGATCCCGATCACGCGTTCTCGTACATCACCTCGGTCTCGACCGTCGGGATCATCGTCGTGTGGTCCACCATCCTGATCTGCCAGATGCGGTTCCGGGCGAAGGTCAAGAGCGGGGAACTGCCCGAATCCGATTACCGGGTGCCCGGAGCGCCCTACACGACGTGGGCGGCACTGGCGTTCCTGGCGTTGGTCTTCGTTCTGCTGTTCTTCACCGAGGACGGACGGATCGCCCTGATCGTCGGCGCCGTCTGGTTCGCCTGCGTGGTGATCGGCTACGTGTTCTGGTCGCGGATGCCGCTGCGGGAAGAGCCCGTCGAGACCGAGAGCCGCGTCGAGCGACGATGACGGCCGATTTCCGGATCGATCCGGCCGGCCCGAGCGCGCCGACGCGATAGGGTTGGGGACGTGTCCAGGTTCAGTCCCCTCGAGTGGCCGGTGTTCCGGCAACTGCGGTCGGGTGACGTGCTGGGCCGAGGTCCCGCGGTGGAGTCGCCGCGCACCAAGGCGATGCAGTCACGCACCGCCACGGCGGACCGGATGGCGCAGAGCGTCTGCCCGTTCTGTGCGGTCGGGTGCGGTCAGCGGGTGTACGTCAAGGATGAGCGGGTCATCGCCATCGAGGGCGATCCGGATTCCCCGATCTCGCGCGGGCGACTCTGTCCGAAGGGGGCGTCGAGCGAGCAGTTGGTGAACAACCCGCTCCGGCAGACCACGGTCCGCTACCGCGCCCCGTACGCCACACAGTGGCAGGACCTGGATCGGGACACCGCGATCGACATGATCGCCGACCGCTTCCTCGAAGCCCGTCGCAGGCACTGGCAGGACGTCGACGAGCACGGAAACCCCTTGCGCCGCACCATGGGTGTGGCCTCGCTCGGCGGGGCGACGCTAGACAACGAAGAGAATTACCTGATCAAGAAGCTCTTCACCGCCGCAGGCGCGATTCAGATCGAGAATCAGGCGCGGATATGACACTCCGCCACGGTTCCCGGTCTGGGAGCCTCGTTCGGCCGCGGTGGTGCCACCCAGTTCTTGCAGGACATGGCCAATGCCGACTGCATCGTGCTCATGGGCGGCAACATGGCGGAAGCGCATCCCGTCGGATTCCAATGGGTCACTGAGGCGAAGGCGCGCGGTGCCCGCGTGATCCACGTCGATCCGCGTTTCACCCGCACGTCGGCGGTGGTCGACAAGCACATCTCGATCCGGGCGGGATCGGACATCGTGCTGCTGGGTGCGCTGATCAACTACATGATCACCCGCGAGCGCTACTTCCACGAGTACGTCGTCGCGTACACCAACGCGGCGACTCTGGTGAGCGAGGACTACCGGGACACCGACGACCTGGACGGTCTCTTCTCCGGCTTCGACGAGGAGTCCGGCACCTACGATCGCGCCACCTGGCAGTACACCGGCGGGCGGGACGAGACGCTGCAGGATCCGCGCACCGTGTTCCAGATCCTGAAGCGGCACTACTCCCGCTACACCCCGGAGATGGTGACGCAGATGTGCGGCATCGCCGAAGCGGAGTTCGAGTACCTCGCACGGTCGCTGGCCGACAACTCGGGTCCCGAACGCACCGGATGCTTCGGCTACGCGACCGGGTGGACTCAGCACACGATGGGTGCCCAGGTGATCCGCACGGCTGCCATTCTGCAGTTGCTTCTCGGCAACGTCGGACGTCCCGGTGGCGGAATCATGGCGTTGCGCGGTCACGCGAGCATCCAGGGCTCCACGGACATTCCGACGCTGTTCGATCTGCTTCCCGGCTACCTGCCGATGCCGTCCGCGGGCAAGCACAATACGTTCGACGACTACCTCGCGACGGTGCGGCCGGCGTCCGGCAAGGGATTCTGGGCGTATGCCGAGGACTACGCGGTGAGTCTGCTCAAGGCGTGGTGGGGTGAGGCGGCGACCGCCGAGAACGACTGGTGCTTCGACTATCTGCCGCGGCTCACCGGACCGGCGGGCACATACCAGACCGTGGTGGAGATGCTGGAGGGCAATGTCGACGGTTACTTCATCGTCGGTCAGAACCCCGCCGTCGGATCGGCCAACAGCCGTCAACAGCGGATGGCGATGTCCAAGCTCAAGTGGCTGGTGGTGCGTGATCTGAACATGATCGAGAGCGCCACCTGGTGGAAGGAGGGGCCCGAGATCGACTCGGGTGAGCTGAAGACCGAGGGCATCGCCACCGAGGTCTTCTTCCTGCCGGCCGCCACCCACGTCGAGAAGGCCGGCTCGTTCACTCAGACGCAGCGCATGGTGCAGTGGCGCCACCAGGCGGTGGCCCCACCCGGCGACGCGCAGAGCGAACTCGACTTCTATTACGAACTCGGCAGGCGCATCCGGGAACGCGTGGCCGACTCGACCGACCCGCGCGACCGTCCCCTCCAGGATCTGACCTGGGACTACCGCCGCAACGAACACGGTGACGTGGACCCGGAGGCGGTGCTCGCCGAGATCAACGGCCGTCATCTGACGGGGCCGAACGCCGGCGAACCGATCGACTCGTACACCGAGTTGCGTTCCGACGGCTCCACGATCTCCGGGTGCTGGATCTACGCGGGCGTCTACGCCGGCGGGGTCAACAGGGCCGCGCGGCGCACGCCCGGCGGCGGTGGCGGCGTGACGCAGTCCGACTGGGGCTGGGTGTGGCCGTCCGACCGCCGCATCCTCTACAACCGGGCGTCGGCCGACCCGCAGGGCCGGCCGTGGAGCGAACGTAAGAAGTACGTCTGGTGGGACGCCGACGCCGGACGGTGGACCGGATCGGACGTTCCGGACTTCCCGATCGACCGCGCGCCGGGGACGGTGCCGCCGGAGGGTGCGATCGGTGCCGACGCCATCGGCGGCGACGACGCGTTCATCATGCAGGCGGACGGGAAGGGCTGGCTGTTCGCGCCGAACGGTCTGGTCGACGGTCCGATGCCGACGCACTACGAGTCGCAGGAGTCGCCGGTCCGCAACGCCCTGTATCCGCAGCAGCAGTCGCCGGCCAGGGTGATGCTCCCCCGCGAGGACAATCTCGACGCGCCGAGTGCCGGCGACCCGGGCGCCGGCGTCTACCCGTACGTCTTCACGACGTACCGGCTCACCGAGCACCACACGGCGGGCGGCATGAGTCGATGGTCGCCGTACCTCTCCGAACTCCAGCCGGAGATGTTCTGCGAGGTCTCTCCGGAACTGGCCGCCGAATGCGGGCTGACCGCGCAGGGATGGGCGACGATCGTCTCGCCGCGCGGTGTGATCGAGGCCCGGGTGCTGGTCACCGACCGGATGCGGCCGCTGGAGATCAACGGCCGCGTGGTGCACCAGGTGGGTCTGCCGTATCACTGGGGTGTGGGCAACGACGCGGTGGTCAGCGGTGACGCCGCCAACGACCTCGTCGGTGTCACGATGGATCCGAACGTCTTCATTCAGGAGTCGAAGGTGGGTTCGTGTGCGGTCATCGCGGGGCGTCGTCCGCGCGGTGCCGCCGCCGATGCGCTGGTGCGCGACTACCAGCGACGGTCCGGGGTCACCGTCGAGACGGACAACAGCCGTCTCACACCGCGAGAGGAGCAGTGATGGGCCAGCTGACCGGACCGACCGATCCGAGCGCCGATGCGCACTGGCATCCTCACGAGGACCGGCGCGGCTTCTTCACCGACACCTCGATCTGCATCGGCTGCAAAGCCTGCGAGGTGGCGTGCAAGGAGTGGAACGGCAACCCCAGAGACGGCGACCTCGAGTTCACCGGAATGTCGTACGACAACTCCGTGTCTCTCGGTGCCAGCACGTGGCGGCATGTCGCCTTCGTCGAGCAGGACGCGGACCGCATCGCCACGGCACGAGCCTCGGGCGCTGGGCTGGCGGACCTGGGTATGCCGCAGGTCCGCGGTGCCGACCCCCTCGACCCGCCGGCGCCGAGTTCGCCGTCACCGGACACGACGCCGCCGGACACGCCGGAATTCCGATGGCTGATGTCCTCAGACGTCTGCAAGCACTGCACGCACGCCGGTTGCCTCGACGTGTGCCCCACCGGCGCGATGATGCGGACGGAGTTCGGCACCGTGGTGGTGCAGGCCGACATCTGCAACGGCTGCGGCACCTGCGTGGCCGGCTGCCCCTTCGGGGTGGTGGAGCGCCGCAGCGACGGCACGGTGGCGCCGACCGTCCGCGAGGGCGACCGCAAGGGTGAGCAGCCCGAGATCCCGAATCGGGGCGTCGCCCAGAAGTGCACGCTGTGCTACGACCGCCTGCGAGACGACCAGACGCCCGCCTGCGCACAGACGTGCCCCACCACGTCGATCTCCTTCGGCCGGCGCACGGACATGGTGGAGCGAGCGCACGAGCGAGTGGCGCAACTGCACGCTGAGGGGATGACCGAGGCGCGGTTGTACGGCGCCAACGAGGACGACGGCGTCGGCGGCACCGGGTCGGTGTTCCTGCTGCTCGACGAGCCGGAGGTGTACGGACTGCCGCCCGATCCCCGCGTGTGCACCGCCGATCTGCCCCGGATGTACCGGCGCGCCGGTACGGCGGTGGCCGGGATGGTGGGCGCCGCCGTGCTGTCGTTCCTCGGCTCGCGAAGGGACCGGCGAGCGTGACGAGTTCCGAATACGGCCAGTTCCGTCCGCCGCGTCCGCAGCGTCCGCAGCGGGGGAGGCGTCGCGGGGGCGGCGGTCGCCGCGGCGACGAGTTGATGGTGCCGCAGGCGCAGGTGGAGCATCTCGATGAGAACGGCTACTACGGGCACCCCGTCGTCAAGGCGCCGCCCTGGGAGACGCCCGTCGGTGCGTATCTGGTGCTCGGCGGGATCGCCGGCGGCTCCGGACTGCTCGCCGCGGGTGCTCAGCTCACCGGACGGAAGGTGTTGCGCCGCAATGCGCGACTGGCGGGGCTCGGCGCCGCGGGGGCCGGAGCTGTGGCGCTCGTCGCCGATCTAGGCCGGCCGGAGCGGTTCCTGCACATGATGAGGACCTTCAAGGTCACCTCGCCGATGAGCGTCGGCTCATGGATTCTGATGGGGTACAGCGGGATGATCGGGGTGGCCGCCGCGTCGGAGGTCGACGCTCTGACGGGTGATCGGCTGCCGCTCGGCCGGCTCCGACCGCTGCTCCGGGCACTCGAGGGCCCGGCGGGACTGGGGGCGGCCGCGATGGGTGCCCCGCTGGCCGCGTACACCGCGGTCCTGCTCGGCGACACCGCGATGCCGACGTGGAATGCGATGCACCGGGATCTTCCCTTCGTGTTCGTCAGTTCCGCGAGCTTGGCCGCGGGCGGTCTCGCACTGATCACCACGCCCGCAGCGGAAGCGGGACCGGCCCGCAATCTGGCCGTTCTCGGTGTGATCGGCGACGTCGCGGCGACGCGGCTGACGGAGCAGCGGATGGACCCGGTGGCCGCCGAACCCCTCCACCACGGCGGGCCGGGGAAGCTGATGCGCTGGGCCGAGCGGCTCGCGGTGGCCGGCGGCGTGGGCGCGCTGATCGCGGGCGGTCGGCAGGGCCGGGGCCGGCGGGCGCTGGCAGCGGCGGCCGGTGGAGCGCTGGTCGCGGCGTCCACGTGCACGCGGTTCGGCGTCTTTCATGCGGGCCTGGAGTCGGCGCGCGATCCGCGCTACACGATCGAACCGCAGAAGCGCAGGCTCGCGGCCCGCCGTGCGGCGGGGGTGACGGGAGACTCGATCACCGGACTGTGATGCCCGGCGCTCCGCCGGCCACGGTGTGCCCGATCACCGGATGGCCGGGCACTTCACCGACCACCAGCAGACCGCCGGAGGTCTGGGCGTCGGCCAACAGCAGCAGATCGTCTTCGCTCACCCCGGCGCCCGCGCCGAGGTGCGGGCGCACCCAGTCCAGGTTGCGTCGCGTCCCGCCGGAGACGTAGCCGTCGCGGAGGGCGTCGAGAGCGCCGTCGAGTACCGGCACCGCCGAGGCCTCCACCACGGCGCTCACGCCGGACGCGCGGCACATCTTGTAGAGGTGGCCCAGCAGACCGAAGCCCGTGACGTCGGTGGCGGCCTGGACGCCGTTCGCCACGGCGGCGTCGGCCGCGTCGCGGTTGAGTGCGGTCATCGACGCGATCGCGTTGGGAAACACCTCGCCGGTCCGCTTGTGCCGATTGTTCAGCAAGCCGACGCCGAGGGGTTTGGTCAGCGTGAGGGGGAGCCCCGGCTCGGCGGCGTCGTTGCGCAGGAGACGGTCGGGGTCGGCGACGCCGGTGACCGCCATGCCGTACTTGGGCTCGGGGTCGTCGATGGTGTGACCGCCGATCACCGGGCATCCGGCCTGGGCGCCGACGTCGAGCCCGCCGCGCAGCACCTCCGTCAGCAGTTCCATCGGCAGCACCTCGCGAGGCCAGCCGACTAGGTTGACGGCCACCACCGGCCGCCCGCCCATCGCGTAGACGTCCGACAGGGCGTTGGCCGCGGCGATCGCGCCCCAGTCGTAGGCGGAGTCGACGACGGGAGTGAAGAAGTCGGCGGTGGACAGCACCGCCAGACCGTCGGCGACGCGGACCGCGGCGGCGTCGTCGCCGTCGTCGAGACCCACCAGCACATCGGGGGATCGCTGTCCGACGAGGCCGCGCACCGCGTCCTCCAACTCGCCCGCCGGGATCTTGCAGGCGCACCCTCCGCCGTGGGCGTAGTCGGTCAGTCGCTTAACCTGAGTCACACGGCCGAGCGTAGACGGCTATGTTGGTCTGCGGAGGCGTCTGGGTTCCTGGTGGGCCCCCCGGTCTTCAAAACCGGTGAGGTCGAGTATCTCGGTCTGGCGGGTTCGATTCCCGTCCGTCTCCGCCAAACTCTCTCGTCGAGTGACCAGGAGACTGAGTGAATCAGGTTGCGCCGCAGCATGACCCGCGCAGATTGATTCCGCGCACGGATGCTCTGCTGGCGTTGCCGGCGGTAGCGGCGGCTCGTCGGCGCCTGTCGGCGGACACAGTCGTCGAGCGTGTCCGCGCGATACAGGAGAGGGCACGCCGAGGTGAGTTGCCGCCGCAGGAGGTGGCTGCCGCGGTGATCGCCGACCTCACCCGAGCGCGGGCTTGGGCGCAGACGCCGGTACTCAACGCCACCGGCGTCGTCGTCCACACCAATCTCGGTCGCGCCCCCCTCAGCCGGGCCGCGGTGTCGGCGATGGTCGATGCCGCCGGCTACGTCGATGTGGAACTGGACCTGGAATCGGGGGTCCGCGGAAAGCGGGGCGCCCGGACCCGCTCCGCGTTGCTCGCCGCGTGCCCGGCGGCCGGTGACGCACTGGCGGTGAACAACGGTGCGGCGGCACTGGTGCTCGCGACCACGGCGCTGGCCGCCGGCCGTGAAGTCGTCGTCTCCCGCGGTGAACTGATCGAGATCGGAGCCGGGTTCCGGCTGCCCGACCTGATCGCGTCGACCGGGGCCCGGCTCCGCGAAGTCGGCACCACCAATCGCACGCATCTCTCCGACTACGCCGACGCGATCGGTCCGGACACCGGGTGTCTGCTCAAGGTTCACCCCAGCAACTTCACGGTCTCCGGATTCACCTCGGCCGCGCCGGTGAGCGAGCTGGCGCAGGTGGCGCGGGACCGGGGCGTGCCGCTCGTCGTGGACGTCGGCTCCGGACTGCTGGCGCCGGATCGGACGTTGCCCGACGAACCGGATGCGGCGACGATGCTGAACGACGGTGCGGATCTGGTGACCGCGAGCGGCGACAAACTGCTCGGCGGGCCGCAGGCCGGCCTGGTCCTGGGGCGGGCAGATCTGGTGCAGCGGCTGTCGCGGCATCCGCTGGCGCGTGCGGTGCGGATCGACAAGCTGGCGCTGGCCGCGCTCGAAGCGACGGTCGCCGGACCCACCGCGCCGGTGGTCGAATACCTGCACGCCGATCCGGAGCGTCTGCGGGCGCGAGCGCAGGCGCTGGCGGCGGCCGTGGACGGGACCGTCGTCGAGCACGACGGCCGCGTGGGCGGCGGCGGTGCTCCGGGAGTTCCGCTGCCCGGCTACGCGGTCCGGCTGCCGGAGTCGATAGCCGCGCGGCTGCGGACCGGGACGCCGTCGGTGCTGCCGCGCGTGCACGACGGGTTCACACTGATCGACCTGCGCTGCGTTCCGGAGGCGGACGACTCGCGGCTCGCCGAGGCCGTCCGCGCCGCCATGCGGGCGGACTGACCGCAGTGTTCGTCGTCGCAACCGCGGGACACGTCGACCACGGCAAGTCGACTCTCGTGAAAGCGCTGACCGGGATGGAGCCGGACCGCTGGGAACTGGAGCGGCGGCGCGGTCTCACGATCGACCTGGGTTTCGTCTGGACCGTGCTGCCCTCGGGTCGGGAGGTGGGCTTCGTCGACGTGCCGGGCCACGAGCGGTTCCTGACGAACATGCTCGCCGGGCTGGGACCGGCCCCCGCCGTGTGCTTCGTGGTCGCCGCAGACGAGGGGTGGCGCGAACAGTCCTCAGATCACCGTGATGCGCTCGCCGCGCTCGGTGTCGACCGCGGACTGATCGTGGTGACCCGGACCGATCGGGCGTCGGCGGACCGGATCGCCGAGGTCACCGCGCAGGCGCGGCACGAATTGGCGAACACCGGACTCGCCGACGCCGAGGCGGTCGCCGTCTCGGCCCGTGACGGCACCGGGCTCGACGATCTGCGCGGCGCGCTGGACCGGATGCTCTCGGCACTGCCGCAGCCGCGGTCCGGACGAGTACGGCTGTGGGTCGATCGTGCATTCACCGTCACCGGCTCGGGCACCGTGGTCACCGGGACACTCGAGGCCGGGGCACTCGCTTCGGGCGAGCGTCTGGACCTGTTCGGCAGAGACGGTCGTCGTGAAGTGACCGTCCGCGGACTCCAGTCGCACGGCAGGCCGCTCGACGCCGCGCGGCCGGTGAGCCGTACCGCGGTGAACCTCCGCGGCGTCGCCCACGATGCGATTCACCGCGGCGACGCACTGCTCACTCCGGGCGCCTGGCCGGTGACGACTCTCGTCGACGTCTGCCGTGTGGGGCCGGGGATGGGCCCGCGGGAACTTCCGGAGTGGCTCACAGCGCACATCGGCACGGTGGCGGTGCCGGTGCGCGTGCGCCCGCTCGACGGCGACCACCTTCGCCTCACCCTGGCGAGGGGACTCCCGCTCCAGCGGGACGACCGCCTGGCGCTGCGCGATCCCGGCGCGGGACGGATCCTCGGCGGCGTGCGGGTACTGGACGTCGATCCGCCCGAACTCGTCCGGCGCGGCGACGCGCGGCGGCGGGCGGGAGCGCTCGCCGGTCTGGCACAGGACGCCGCCGCCCTCGCCGAGGTGCAGCGGCGGGGCGCGGTCCGACGTACCCGACTCGACGACCTCGGCCTGGAGACCGGGGTGGTGCCCGACGGGGTCGAGGCGGTGGGCGAGTGGTGGGTGACGACGCGGCTGATGCATCACTGGCAGATGCGACTGCGTAGCGCGGTCACGGAACTGCATGACCGCGACCCGTTGGCGGCGGGACTGTCGTACGGCGCGGCGCGGGATCTGCTCTCGTTACCCGACCCGGCGCTGCTCGGCGCTGTGGTCGACGGGGCCGGCGTGGCGGCCCGCGGCGGTCTGCTGTCGCTTCCGGAGCGCAGGTCCGATCTCGGCCCCGCCGAAGCGGGAGTCTGCGCACTCGAGAAGCGTCTCGCGGCCGATCCGTTCGCGGCTCCGGAGGCCGACGACCTGGCGGCTCTGGGGCTGGGCGTGCGCGAACTCGCCGCCGCCGACCGCGCCGGGAGGCTTCTCCGGCTCGGCGACGGGCTGGTATTGCTGCCCACCGCGCCGGCGCGGGCGATGCGCGAACTGGCCCGGCTGCCGCAGCCTTTCACCACCTCGCAGGCGCGGCAGGCACTGCGCACCTCGCGCCGTGTCGCGATCCCGCTGCTCGAGAACCTCGATGCGCGCGGCTGGACGCGGCGGATCGACGCCGGTCATCGCGAAGTCGTGCGCCCGTCCGGCCGACAGGCGGCGGAGACGGGGTGACAGCAGAAAGATGACTGGCGCACCCGGGGAGAGGTTTCGGGTGCGCCAGTCGGCATTGCGTTCAGCTCTTCCAGGTCAGGTGACCGCCTGAGGTCACTTGACCTCCGAACGCAAGATTCGGTAGATGCCCAGGGTGATGGGGATGCCGATCCAGATGGCGTGAGCCACCAGGAAGTGTGCCCATTCGGCTCCCGTCGGCCAGGAGTCGGACATCAGCGGGCCGGACGATGTGCTCGTGCTGATCCAGTCGCCCACATGGTGGTCGCGCAGCGCCGGAACCAGTTCCAGAACCAGGCCGATGGCGTTGGGCAGGACGAAGTAGGCGACGATCGCGGCCGGTGTGTTCAGGAACAGCGCGGCGAAACCGAAGCCGAGGAGCAGACCCGTGATCTGGAGGATCACCGCGCCGGTCAGCCCGGCGGCCGGGAACGACCACGAACCGTTCGGGTCGCCGTATGCGGCCCCGACGATCACATTGCCGATGGCGCCGACGATCAGGGCGAAGGCGACCGCGGCCAGTGCGGCGACGAGCGAGGCCACCAGCTTGGCGACCACGATCCGTTCACGTCGCGGTTCCATGGTGAAGGTGATCAGGGCGCCGCGCTGGCTCCACTCGGAGGTCACCAGCAGAATCGCCATCACCGGCAGCAGGAAGCCGGTCGGGGTGTTCATGATGCCGAAGAAGTCGGCGAAGCCGGCGCCGTCACCGTTGTCGGTGGAGTTGCCGGTGGTGATCAGCATGACCACCATGATCACGACCGAGATGAGACCCATCGACGCGATCAGCCAGAAGCCGGCGCGGGTGTCGACGAGCTTGCGCAGTTCGACGCGGATCAGGCGGCTGAGCGGGATCGGCTTGGCCGTCTGATCGACGGCCGCATACGTGGTGGTCATCGGAAGACTCCCTGGTTGACGGGCTGCTCACGCTGGGTCTGCTGCGTGAGCTGCAAGAACATCGCCTCCAAGCCGGTGTTGTCGCCCGGCCGCAGCTCCACGAGGTGGATCTGGGCGTCGAGCGCCACCCGGCCGACGACGGTCGGTTCGGCTTCCACGTGGAAGCCGCCGTCGGCAGCGGGGTGCGCGACCACCTGGGCCGCGGCCAACGCGCGCCCGAGCGCGGCGTCGTCGACGGCCTTGACTCGGGTGCCGGTGCCCGCGAGCAACTGCTCCTTGGTGCCCTGCGCCACGATGCGGCCCTGCCCGATGACGATGAGATCGTCGGCGATGATCTCGATCTCGTGGAGCAGGTGGCTCGACAGCAGGACGGTGCCGCCGCGGTCGGCGTAGTTGCGCAGCAGGGTGCGCATCCAGTGGATTCCCGCGGGATCGAGGCCGTTGACCGGCTCGTCGAGGATGAGTATCCGCGGATCGCCCAGCAGGGCGTTGGCGATGCCGAGCCGCTGGCGCATGCCGAGCGAGTAGTTGCGGACCCGGCGCCCCGCCTCCTGCGGCGTGAGGCTCACCAGGTTCAGGACCTCGTCGATGCGGCTGCGGTCGAGGCCCATGGTCATCGCGGACAGGCGCAGGATCTCGGCACCGGTCCGGCCTGCGTGCTGGGCGGATGCGTCGAGCAGGACTCCGACCTGAGTCGCCGGATTGTGGATGTCGCGGTACTCGACGCCGGCGATGGTCGCAGATCCGGCCGTGACCGGAGTGAGTCCGGCGATGATCCGCATGGTGGTCGACTTGCCCGCGCCGTTGGGCCCGAGGAAGCCGGTGACACGGCCGGGCTTGCAAGCGAACGAGACGTCGTCGACGGCGACGTAGTCGCCATATCTCTTCGTGAGGTGCTCGACGGTGATCATGACTGACGATTCTGCTCTGAACCGGCGGCGGGCACATCAGTCCGCCGACTGATTCCGGGTCAGCCGAAAGTAGGGTATGACCCTGACCCGGCGCACGAGGGAGCACCGCGGGCGGCGGGATACGGTGACACACGTGCACCCCGACGACTATCAGCCACAGCTCACGTGGCGCAGCCATGCGTGGCGGCTCGCGGTGGTGCTCGCCGTCTCCGGACTGGTCTGGGGCACGCGGGCCGGCTACCAGTGGCAGTACGCGAGGTGGTGGTTCGCGGCTGATCTGCTCCTCGGCGTGCTGTCGTTGATCGCGGTGCACTGGCGTCGGAGGTATCCGGTCGCGGTGGCGATGGCGACCAACGTGGCTTCGACGGTGTCCGCGTCGGCGGCCGGACCGTCGATGCTGGCGCTGGTCTCGCTGTCGACCCGGCGACGGTGGCGGGAGATCGTTCCGGTCGCGGCGGTCGCGATGGTGTGTTCGCTGTTCTCGCAGCTGTGGCATCCACCCGACGAACCCGAGCCGACCGTCATCGACTACTTCGTCGTCGCGGTGATCCTGCTGCTCACGATCGCGTGGGGCCTGTACCTCGGATCGCGGCGTGAACTTCTCGCCTCGTGGCGGTCTCGGGCCAAACTGGCCGAGGCGGAACAGGAGGCCAGGGTCCGGCATGCGAGGGCCACCGAGCGCGGCCGGATCGCGCGAGATGCACGACGTGCTCGCTCACCGGATCTCCACCGTGCACATGTACGCCGGAGCGCTGGCATTTCGCGACGACCTGCCGGCCGATCAGGTCCGCGATGCGGCGCGGACCATCGAGCAGATGTCGGCGACGGCGCTGACCGAGTTGCGCGAGGTGCTCGGTGTGCTCCGCGACGATCCCGGTGACGCGTCGCCCGAGCAGCCTCAGCCCGGAGCAGCCGACATCCCCGAGCTCATCGACGAGAACCGCGGGCACGGAATGAATCTCGCCTTCGACTGCGACGCCGACCTGGCGGCGATCCCCGACGGGGTGGGGCGCACGCTCTACCGCTGTGTGCAGGAGGGTGTCACCAATGCGCGCAAGCACGCTCCGGCGACAGCGGTCGCGATCGGCCTCGACGGTGCACCCGACCGCGGTGTCGACCTGGTGGTGAGCAACCCGCTGCCCATCGGCGACCACAAGTCGAGAGTGCCGGAGTCCGGCTTCGGACTCGTCGGTCTCGCCGAGCGGGTGGAGCTTCGCGGCGGGCGGCAGTCGGCGCATCTGACGGCCGACGGCCGGTTCGTCCTGCGGGTGTGGCTACCGTGGCAGACATGACGTCTCGATTGATGATCGTCGACGACGATCCGCTGGTCCGGTCCGGGCTCCGGCTGCTGGTCGGCGGCGACCCCGGTCTGGAGGTGATCGCCGAGGCAGGAGACGGCCGAGAGGCACTGGCCCGGTACGCGGCCGATCCGGTCGATCTGCTGTTGATGGATCTGCGAATGCCGGTGATGGACGGTATCGACGCGACCGCCGCGTTCAAGGCGGCACCGAATCCGCCCGCCGTCATCGTGCTCACCACCTTCGACGCCGACGAGTACGTGGTCCGAGCGCTGGCCGTCGGCGCCGACGGGTTCCTGTTGAAGGACACGCCGCCGGCGGAGATCATCACGGCGATCGGACGGGTGCTGGCTGGGGAGCCGGCGCTGAGCCCGTCGGTCACTGCGGCGCTCATCAAGCAGGTCGTCGACGGCCGGGACGGAAACCGGGAGTCCACGGCCCGGGAGGCGGTGGACGCGCTCACCGGTCGTGAGCGAGAGGTGGCCGTCTGTCTGGCTCGGGGCGCGTCGAACGCCGAGATCGCCTCGGAGCTGTACATGTCGGTGGCGACGGTCAAGGCCCACATCTCCCGGATCTTCACCAAACTCGACGCCGCCAATCGGGTGCAGGTCGCGATCCGGATCCACGACGCCGGACTCACCTGAGCCGGCGGAGTAGGGTCGGGGACCATGAACATCGGGGACACCGCACCGGATTTCGAGCTGCCCGACCAGAACGGTCGACGGCGACGGCTCTCCGAACTGCTGGCCGACGGGCCGGTCGCGCTGTTCTTCTATCCGGCGGCGTTCACCCCGGGCTGCACGAAGGAGGCCTGCCATTTCCGGGACCTCGCAGCGGAGTTCGCTGCCGCGGGAGTGCAGCGGATCGGGATCAGCCGGGATGACGTCGCGAAGCAGAAGAGCTGGACCGACGAGCACACCCTCGACTACCCGTTGCTGGCGGACGTCGACGGCGCCGTCGCCTCCGCATACGGTGTCCGGCGTGGATCGCTGCTGGTGAAGGTCGGCATGCCGACCAAGCGGGTCACGTTCGCAATCGGCTCCGACGGAGTCATCGCCGACGTGATCGCGTCGGAGATCAACATGAACGTGCACGCCGACCGCGTGCTCAAGGCCCTGGCGCGGTAGCCGATCAGGGCGGTTACCGGCGCTCGGCTCGGGGACCCGGGCGTTCGGCCGGGCGGGGACCTGTGGCGGCGAGCGCCGCGTAGAAGAGAAGCAACGACGACGCGGCGGCGAAGTTCAGCCGGAGGTCGCGGGCCCGGACGTGTGCTCCGACCGCGAGGCAGAAGTACACCGTCAGCATGACCGCCGTGAAGCGGGCCAGCATCGGGAACCTCGGGGCCGCGGCGAGTCCCGCCGCCGACGCGGCCTTGACCACCGGAAACACCCACCGTTGGTCCGCGGGATAGCCCACGTCGTCCAGACATCGCGCGACGTAGGGGATCGGGCCGAGGCAGATGATCGCGTCGGCGGACTGGCCCGCTGCGGCGAGCCGATACACGAGGGGATCCCGGAGCAGATCGGTCGGCACGTTCATGTCAACCGATCGTACGGTCGGCGAGGATGGACGACAATGGTGAGATGACTGATTCCGCTGTGTCCTCGTCCGTCTCCGACGGCGTCGGCGTCCTCACCCTCGACGACCCCGACCGCCGAAACCCCTTGTCACTGGCCACCATGCGGGCTGCCACCGAAGTCCTGCGCACTTTCGGCGAGAACCCGGAGGTGCGGGTGATCGTGATCAAGGCGCACGGTCCGGCGTTCTCCGCCGGCCACGACCTGTCGGAGATGGTCGAGCGCACGGTCGACGACGAGCGGGAGATCTTCGCGGCCTGCACCGACCTGATGACGGCGGTCCACGACGTTCGCCAGCCGGTGATCGCCCAGGTCCAGGGAATGGCGCTCGCAGCGGGCTGCCAGTTGGTCGCCACCTGCGATCTCGCGGTGGCCGCCGACAGTGCACGGTTCTCCACGCCTGGCGTCCGCATCGGGCTCTTCTGTTCCACTCCGATGGTCGCGCTCAGCCGTGCCGTCGGGCGCAAGCGCGCCATGCACATGCTGCTGACCGGCGACATGGTCGATGCCGCGACCGCCGTCGAATGGGGCCTGGTCAACACCGCCGTGCCCGCCGCCGATCTGGAGAGCACCGTCGCGGAGCTGGCCGGGCGGATCGGCCGGTTCAGCGGCGACACCCTCGCCATCGGTAAGCGGGCCTTCTACGACCAGATCGATCGCACCGAGCCGGAGGCGTACGCCGCGATGACCGAGGTGATGGCGACCAACGCCGTCACCTGTGATGCCCAGGAAGGTATCTCTGCGTTCCTGGGCAAGAGGGATCCGGTGTGGCGGTCGTAGACGGCGCCACCGTTCAGCCGGACGACGCTCCTCGCGCGGACCCCGCGTACCACACCGGGCCGGTGAGCAGCCAGATCGCGGTGATGACGCCGAGAGTCTTGAACAGACTGAACAATTCGTCGCGCTGGCCGGCGTCGGCGACCGTGAAACCGAGGACGAGCACCACCGCTCCGGCGATCGCGGCGGCGGCGAGCCAGCGGCCGAACTCGGCCCACTCGTGCCGGAGCCGTACCGGTCCCCGCTTGGGCACCGGGACGGGTGCCGGGCCGTCGGCGTACCGGTGCGCGAACCTGACATCGGCCCACCGGATCAGCCGCGGTCCGAAGACGACGGTCACGCCCAAGTAGATCGGCGCCAGCCGGTGGGCCAACCCGACGTCGCCGCCGGAGTGGAGGTCGAGTGCCACGGCCGCGAGGAGCGCGACGTCGAGCCCCGGGACGGCCGCCAGTACCAGTGTCGAGAGGCGCTGCGCGCGGACCAGGTAGCGCAACGACAGTCCGCCGGCGACGAGTACCCAGAAGCCGACTTCACAGCCGGCGATGGTCAGCAGTACCGGGTCGGTCAGATCGTTCATGCGTTCAGCATCGGGCGGATCGCCCGAAGGCACATCCCTCATCCGGCTCGTCGGCGTCATCCCTTCGGCGGACCCGAAGCCCCGCGACGTGTGCTGTAGTGATGTCTGATGATGTCGATTCCCAGATTCTCGTCGACGACGGTGTCGGCTCTCGGCACACTGGTCGTCGGTCTGCTGCTGTGGGTCAGTGGGGCGTTCACGCTGATCCAGGGCTGGGGCGGGCATTCGGCTCCGGTCAAGATCGCGATCCTGGTGGCGGCGTTCGTCGTTCAACTCGCGGCGCCTCGCCGACCGTCGGCGGCGCTCGCGATCATGGTGGTTCTCATCGCGCTCGACCTTCCGTCGGGTGCGTCCCTTCCGCTCTGGATCTCCTTCACCGACGTCATCTTCGCGGTCATGACGGTCGGGTCCGCGCGGTTGCGCAGGTTCGTCGGTGTCGCCTGCTTCGCGGTGACGGTCGCGGGTGCGGTGGCTGTGGCGCTCGCGGCGGATCCGCGGGCCGGTGTGCTGGTGGGCCTGCTCGGAGTGGCCTTCCTCGTCTCGCCGCTGGGCTACGCGCAGTCGGTGCACGCCACCATCCGGGCGGCGCGGGCCGAACAGTCGGCCGCCGCAGCCGAGCACGCCGCGGCGCTGGCGGAGGAACGTCGCCGGGTGTCGCGGGAACTGCACGACACGGTGGCGGGCCACGTGTCGGCGATCGCGATCCTGGCCGAGGCCGCACGTGAGGCACCGGACCCGAAGCCGGTGATCGCCTCGATGCGCTCCAACAGCCTGGCGGCGCTGTCGGAGCTGCGGGAGATGATCGACGTGCTCGCCGCCGACGGCGATGACACTCCGACTGTCCGCTGGTCGTCACTCGCTCCGTTCGTGACGGCGGCGGAGGCGGTCGGCTCGGCCGTCGAGGTGCACGGCGACACCGAAGGTCTTCCGCTCGCGATCGAGACGGTGTTGACCCGGATCGCGGGTGAGGCGCTGGCGAACGCGACGCGCCACGAGCCGGGACAGCCCGTCGCGGTGCAACTGGTCTCAGCCGGAGACCTCGTCGAGATGACGGTCAGCAACGGTCTCACGGACGGACGTGCGATGGCGCGCGGCGAAGGCGACGGATCGGGAGGAAATGGGTTGCGCAACATGATGATTCGCGCCGAGAGCATCGGCGGGTCCGCGACCGCCGGTGTGGAGGGTCGACGATGGGTGGTCCGCGTGCGGGTGCCGGTGGTGCGGGCGTGAGCCGGACGCGAGTGGTCCTGGCCGACGATCACGCCGCGGTCCGAGAAGGCCTGCGGCTGGTGTTGGAGTCGTCGGGAGAGATCAGCGTGGTGGGCGAGGCGTCGAACGGTGCCGATGCCGTCGACGCGGCCGAGAGGCTGCGGCCGGACGTGGTGGTGATGGACGTCCGCATGCCGGGGACGGACGGAATCGCCGCCACCGCCGAAGTCATGGCGCGTACCGACGCGGCCGTCCTCGTCCTGACGACCTTCGACATCGACGAATACGTGCTCGGCTCACTGGCGGCCGGAGCGAGCGGGTTTCTGCTGAAGTCGGCGTCCGGCGCGGAACTCGTCGACGGTGTCCGACGTGTCGCGCAGGGCGACGCGGTGCTCGATCCCGCGGTGACCCGGGTGGTGGTGGACGCGATGCGATCACGTCCCGCCGAGCCCGCTCCGGATCTGAGTGACCTCACCGAGCGGGAGATCGAAGTCCTCGGCGGTCTCGGCGCCGGACTGTCGAATGCGCAGATCGCCCGCCGCCTGATGATCGGGGAGGCGACGGTGAAGACCCACGTCTCGCGGGTGCTGATGAAGCTGGGCGTGCAGTCGCGGGTGCAGGCCGCTGTGCTGGCGGCACGATCGGGCATCGAGTTGTGAGGCGGCGGCTTTGTCAGAGGGCGGCGGTATGATTCGAACATAGAAGCACAGCAGGAGTGTTCTCGGGCACTGTGCAGGTGGAGGGGGGTGGGTTCGATGGTCGCGTCAGAAGTGCTGCCGGACGATCCGGCCGCCCTCGCCCGCCTGTTGGAAGCTGCGGCGACCAAGTTCGCGTCCCTGCCACTGTCCGCGGTCCCCGAAGACACCCTGCTGGAAACCGTCGAGACATTGGAACGTACTCATCGTCGTCTCGACGGTGTGGACGCCGCGGTGTTGGTGGAGGTCTCCGACCGGGCCGTGTATCGCAAGGCGGGGTATTTGTCGGTGCATCAGTATTTGGCGCAGGGGTTGCGGCTCGGTGACGGTGCCGCCCGCCGCCGACGTGTCAGTGCCGCCGGGATCGGACGGTTCACCGACCTGCAAGGCCAGACCCGCGAACCGGTACTGCCGGCGACTGCTGTCGCGGTGGGCGAGGGTGCGATCG
>NZ_KQ969297.1:0-99554 GCF_001578675.1 Gordonia sp. QH-12 | reverse complement strand
TCTTCCCTGCAACCGCGACATTCTCCAACTCCGAAGAAGAACAGGAAGTCCGCCAGGCGCAGGACCGCTACTCTACCCCCACCACCCCGGCAAGATCAACTCACCGACCGGAAGGGCATTTCGCTCGCCAGCACCGACGCGCTGACCTGCAATAAGTTACACACCGTTGAGGCTGAGTCCCAAATCGCCAGGTCAGCGGTCCGACTGTGCGGTCAAGCGCCGATCTTGGCGCCGGCGAAGGTCTTCTTACCGCGGCGCAGGACGAGCCACTTGCCGAACAACAGGTCATTCGAACCCGGCGTCCAGTCCGCGTCGGTAACCTTGACGTTGTTCACGTAGGCACCGCCCTCGTCGACGGCCCGGCGAGCGGCCTTGTTGCTGTCGGCGAGTCCGGACGCGACGAGGAGCTCGACGATAGAGGGCGTGGCACCGGCGTCGAACTCGGCGAGGCCCGTCTCCCCCAGCGCGGCGGCGAGGGTGGGCTCATCGAGCTCGTTGAGTTCGGCGCGCCCGAACAGTGCGCGACTCGCCAGCTCCGCGGCGGCCGTCTGGTCTGCACCGTGGATGAGGGTCGTCAGCTCTCGAGCGAGGCGCTTCTGCGCCTCGCGGAGGAATGGCTTCTCGGCCGTGAGCTTCTCGAGCTCCTCGATCTCCTCCCGGCTCAGGAAGGTGAACCACTTGAGGAACTTCACGACATCGGCGTCAGCCGTGTTCACGAAGTACTGGTACCAGGCGTACGGACTGGTGAGCTCAGGATCGAGCCACACGCTGCCGCCCCCGGTCGACTTGCCGAACTTCTTCCCGTCGGCCGAGGTCACCAGCGGCACCGTCAGCGCATGGGCCGTACCACCGTCGACCTTCCGGATCAGGTCGACGCCGCCGATGATGTTGCCCCACTGGTCGGATCCGCCGATCTGGAGCACGCAGCCGTACTTGCGGTACAGCTGCAGGTAGTCGTTGGACTGCAGAAGCAGGTAGCTGAATTCGGTGTAGCTGATTCCGTCGGATTCGAGGCGCCGCTTCACCGTGTCACGCGCGAGCATGACGTTGACGGAGAAGTGCTTGCCGATGTCGCGCAGGAACTCGATGGTCGACATCGGGGCGGTCCAGTCGTTGTTGTTGACCAGAACGGCACCTGTGTCGGAGTCGTCGATGGTCACGAACCGCTGGAGCTGGCCGACGATCTTGTCCGCCCACCCCGCGACCGTGTCCACGGAGTTCATCGTCCGCTCGCCGACGTCGCGCGGATCACCGATGAGTCCGGTGGCGCCGCCCGCCAGCACCACGGGACGGTGACCGGCGAGCTGGAACCGGCGCAGAGTCAGCAGCGGGACCAGGTGTCCGGCGTGCAGGCTGGACGCGGTCGGATCGAAGCCGGCGTACAGCGAGATCGGCTTCTCCAAGGTCTCGCGCAACGCTCCCTCGTCGGTACTCTGCCCGATGAGTCCGCGCCAGATCAGGTCGTCGAGGATGTTCTCGGCCACCGGCGGTTCACGCTTCCTTTCCGGTGAAGCGGGCGTGCTCCTCATCTGAGACCGCACGCGCGTCGTCGATCAGCATGTCGGGGATCCCGTGGGCGTCGATGGCATAGGCGACGCGCAGACGCGGGTTGTAGAGTTCGTCGCCCGCATCGATCAATTCACCCAGATCCTGGGGGCACACCAGTCGGTCGCGAACCACCGGATCGATGCCCTCGGCACGTGTTGCCATCAGCTCCCACTTCGTCTCGTCGATCGCGCCGCTCATCGCCTGTCGCGAGCGGCGCCTACCGCCTTCAGGCTACTCGGCGCCACCATCGTCTCCGGCGGGGAGCGCCGTCCAGTCGATGGTCGCGGCCGCGGACGCCGTGTAGCGGCGATAGCGACCGTCCTGGTCCCGATACCAGACCCGCGGTCCGGGCTTCGGCAGACCGCGCGCCGCGATCCGGCTGGTCATGGCCCGGAACGACTCCGACAGCGGGATGGAGTCGGCGACCCACACCAGGTGCGGGCGCTCGGCCGCGGGAAGCTCGCCCAGGCCGACGCGGATCTGGGTCGGAGTGAGCGACGTCGCGCCGCCGCGCAGCGTGACGGCGGCGACGGCGAGCTGCTCGCCCGGCTCGCCGACCGCGTACACCGCGGCGAGTTTGATGTCCGGGATCAACGAGAGCGCATGTTGGATGGGCACCGGATAGATCGGGCCCGACCGGCTCCGGATCACCGCCTGCGCCGATCCCATGTACCAGAGGTCGCCGTCGGCGTCGGATTGGAACAGACTCCCCCCGACCTCCCAGCGATCGTGCGGGCGGAACACGTCGCGCAGGACCAGACCCGCCGCCTCGAAGCGCTGGCCGGCGTGCGCGACCAGCATGCCGACCTCGCCCGGCCCCGCTTCCCGGACGAAG
This sequence comes from Gordonia sp. QH-12, assembly GCF_001578675.1. NCBI lineage: Bacteria > Bacillati > Actinomycetota > Actinomycetes > Mycobacteriales > Gordoniaceae > Gordonia > Gordonia sp. QH-12. The sequence goes on along the minus strand of NZ_KQ969297.1, from coordinate 97,171 downwards.
CCGGTGTCGCGGTCGATCTCCATGCGCTCGGCCACCGGGTCGTAGGCGGCGACGCGCACCGGGTTGGTCTCGGGCAGGGCACGGCCCATCGCTCCGATCTTGCTGTCGTCGACATTCGCCAGGATCGCGGATCCGTCCGCGGTGGCGAAGAACTCGAGCACCCGCGCATTCGGCAACGTCTCGCGCAACCGAGTCCACACCCCCGCCGACAGTCCGGAACCCATGAACAGGCGGACGCTGCCGAGCTGACCGGGATCGAACTCCGGCGCGTCGACGATGTCGGCCAGCATGTTCCAGGTGTACGAGACCACGGTGACGCCGTAACGGCGCACTTCACGGGTGAATCGCTCGGGATCGATCCCCGTGGACAGCGCGATGCGCGACCGCCCGGCGGCGGTGGCTCCCAGCGTGGTCAGCAGACCCGAGGCATGGTGAAGTGGCGGCAGGCAGTAGACCGTGTCCCGGTTCGACAGTCCGGCCGCGGCGGCAGCACCGAATGCGGACATGGCGAAGCGATGGTTGGTGACCGACCACCGATTGAGCCGGCCCTGCGTCTCGGTGAACAGGATGAACGCGAGGTCGCCCGCCAGTCCGGGGTCCGGGCGGTACCAGACCGGCATACGGACGCGTTCCGGGTCGATCTTCTCCATGTCGACGATGTGCTCACCGTCAGCGCGCTCGATGGCACGGGCGTCGCTGCTGCCTCCACCCAGCACCAGCACCCGGTCGCACACGGCGGCCGCACGGTCGAGGTGAACCGGATCGGAGACGATGATCCGCGTCTCCGCCAGGGTGAGCATCTCCGGCAGCGCGTCGCTCGACGAGAGCAGCACCGCCACGGCGCCCAGTCGCGACAGCGCGGCGATCGTCACCAGGGCGGACGGGCGCGGGTCCATCATGAGGCCGACGTGCACCCCCGGCCGGATGCCGCACTCGATGAGGCCGGCGACCACGTTGTCGATCCGCGCGTTGACCTGAGTGTGCGTCAGCACCCGGTCCTCGAACAGAAAGACCTCGTCGTGGGGCGTGCGCTTCGCGTTCTCGCTCATCAGCTTGCCGAGCGAGACGCGGGTCGACGGCTGGATCTGGCCGAGCCGGAACAGCCGCGGAACGGTGCGCACCGACTCGGTCGCCACGGCCCGGGTGGTGCGCTGGAGCGAATTGACCGCCTCGAGAAGCTCCTTGGAGACCGCGGTGCCCGCACCGGCGACCTGTCCGACACCGTAGGTCAGCCGGTTGCTCCAACTGATCCCGCTTCCGGACTCGCTGCGAGTCCTGCTCATCGGCGTCACCGCCGCCGGCTGCTCTCCGTTGCCCTCGCGCCATTGGATCCACTCGCCGACCGTCGGCCAGGTGAGACGTCCGGCGTTCGATCCGACGACGAGACCGAAGTGCCCGACCGGCGCGGCGGTCTCGTACACCTCGGCGTCGGGCGCGGCGCGGACGATGCCGCGCACGGCCAGTGGCTGACCGATGTCGTCGGTCTCACCGACGAAGGCGAGGACCGGGCAGGTGATCTCGGTCATCGACACCACTTCGCCGTCGATGACGAAGCCACCCGACATCATGCGGTTGTGAACCACGAACTGGCGGAGCAGTTCGGCCACGGCCGGACCCGACCACGCGACCCAGCCCTCCTGCTCGATGAATCGTCGCTGGTCCTCGCGCGGCAGCAGGGCGTCGCGATCGTGGAGTTTGCGCAGGAAGTCGATCCGGCTGCGGGCCGTCTTGACCGGATCGGCCAGCTGGAACCCGGTGCGTGCCAACCAACTCGGGATCCACAGTCGGTTGAAGACATTGTCGGCGACGAACTCCGCACCGGGAACCACGAGCTGTGCGGGCAGGCCCAGCGGAAGGGCCGCCAGTACGTCGACCGGACTGCCGAAGGTGACCACGCTGGCAAGTCCCTCTGAGCGCCGGTAGGCCGCCGTCTGATAGGCGAACATGCCGCCCTGCGAGTATCCGCCGAGGTGAACGTCCTGGCCGACGACCCGCCGGACCAGATCGATCACCCGGCTGATCGCCACCACGTGGTCGGTGAGCGTGCGCTCCATCCCGCCCTCTTCGTGGTCGGGCGAACCGAAGTCGACCACCCAGGGAATCACCTTGTGCCGGTACAGAACCGAGACTGCGCCGTTCTCCTGCGTCACGTCGTAGACGTTGGCCGACACCATCATCGGCGGGATCAGGATGATGTGGGCGAAGCCGTCGCCGGCGTCGTCTGGAAAGTACCGGCGGAGGCGGTACATCTTCTCGGTCTCGACCACCTTGTAGGGTGTCGGCTCGGTGCCGGTATCCAGGCCCCCCATCCGAATGACTTCGAGACCGTTCTGTGCGGTCGCGACGATCCGTCCGACCGTGCCGGCGACATTTGGCAGACCCTTCACCGCGGTAACTCCCCTCACCACTTCCGATGCCGCGGCCGCCGACTGATTCGGCGTGTGCGAGCACGTGCAGTGTACTAGTCGCCGAATCCGTCACGGCCGTCACCGACTGTGAAGTACCCGCGAGTCGGCGCGTACGGTGATGCCGGTTACCTGCCCGGACACGCCGCGCCGGAGTCAGGCGAGCGCCGTCCGGAGGTCGGCGATCGTGGCGTTGGCCACCGAGATCTGGCGCTCCACCTGCGACGAGGCGGTACCGCCGAAGGCATTGCGTGACTCGATCGAGCCCGAGACCGTCAGCACCTCGCGCACCTGCGGCGTCAGCGCCGGATTGATGCGGGCCATCGTCTCATCGTCGAGTTCGTCGAGTCCGACCCCGCGGCTCTCGGCCTCACGGACGCAGGCGCCCGCCACCTCATGCGCGACCCGGAAGGGAACACCTTGGCGGACAAGCCATTCCGCGATATCGGTCGCGAGGGTGAAACCGGCCGGCGCGAGTTCGGCCATCCGGTCCGGATGGAAGGTCAGGGTGCCGACGAGTCCCGCCATCGCCGGCAGCAGCAGTTCCAGCTGCGCGACGGAGTCGAAGACCGGTTCCTTGTCCTCCTGCAAGTCGCGGTTGTACGCCAACGGCTGGGCCTTCAGCGTGGAGAGCAGACCGGTGAGGTTGCCGATCACTCGACCGGCCTTGCCGCGTGCCAACTCGGCGACGTCGGGATTCTTCTTCTGCGGCATGATCGAGCTGCCCGTCGACCACGCGTCGGCCAACGTCACATAGCCGAACTCCGGGGTGCTCCAGAGGATCACGTCCTCCCCCAGGCGGGACATGTCGACCGCGACCATCGCGAAGACGAAGGCCGCCTCGGCGGCGAAGTCGCGGGAGCTGGTCGCGTCGATGGAGTTCTCGGCCGCACTGGCGAAGCCGAGGTCGGCGGCGATAGCCTCCGGGTTCAGCCCGAGCGACGAGCCGGCGAGCGCACCCGACCCGTAGGGCGAGACGGCGACGCGCCGATCGGCGTCCACCAGACGCGCGACGTCGCGCAGCAGGGGCTGGGCGTGCGCGAGGAGAGTATGGCCGAGGAGCACCGGCTGGGCCGCCTGCAGGTGCGTCTTACCCGGCATCACCACACCCGGGTTGGCGGCGGCCTGGTCGACGAGCGCCTGCGCGAGGTCGAGCACGCCCGCGCCCACCCGCCGCATCGCTGCCCGCAGCCACATCCGGAACAGGGTCGCGACTTGGTCGTTGCGGGACCGGCCCGCGCGCAGCCTGCCACCGAGTTCGGGGCCGACCCGTTCGATCAGCCCGCGTTCGAGCGCGCCGTGTACGTCTTCGTCCGACTCCGCGGGCACGAACACGCCCGCGGCGACGTCCGCGGCCAGACGATCGAGTCCGGCCTGCATGGCCTCGGCGTCCGAGTCCGTCAGTAGACCCGCCGTCGCGAGGACGCGGGCGTGCGCCTTCGACGCCTGGATGTCGTACGGGGCCAACGCCCAGTCGAAATGCGTCGACTTGCTCAGCGCGGCCATCGCCGCGGCCGGGCCGTCGGCGAACCGGCCGCCCCACAGAGCCCCCTCGTTGGTGCCCTCGTGGCTGTTCTCGGACGATGTGGTGTCGGATGTCGACATGAGGGCAGTACTCCTCGCGTGGGTGTGTTTCGGTTCGGTGGTCGGTGAGCGCGTTCGCTCAGCCTACGATCTGGAGACCAGTCCCTCGATCCGCGCGGCCAGATCGGCGCCCGTGAGCGGCCGTCGGGCCAGGACGAAGATGGTGTCGTCGCCGGCGATGGTGCCGACGACTCCGGGCAGTCGCGCGCGGTCGAGCGCGCTGGCGAGATAACCGGCGGCGCCGGGCGGTGTGCGGAGCACCGCGACGTCGCCGGACGAGTCGGTCGACACCAGCAGTTCGGACACCAGTCGCGAGACCCGGTCGGTTCCGCCGGACACGCCGCGGACCGGACTGCCGTCCTCGGGGACGGTATAGACCCCCGCGCCGCCGTCGGCGGCGCGCAGCTTCACCGCGCCGAGTTCGTCGAGATCGCGCGACAGCGTCGCCTGGGTGGCCTCGATCCCCAGCTCGGCCAGCTTCTGCTGCAGTTCGCCCTGGCTCCGGATCTGTTCGGTCGCCAGGATCTCGACGATCCGGGCGTGCCGGCCGGCCCGCGTGGCGGCGAGCCTCGCCGACTCGGCCCGGCGGGCAGCGGTTCGGTCGGGGTCCGCGCGGTCCACTAGCGGTCCATCAACCAGGCCAGCAACGCCTTCTGGGCGTGCAGGCGATTCTCCGCCTCGTCGAAGACGACGCTCGCCGGACCGTCGATCACCTCGTCGGTGATCTCCTCGCCCCGGTGCGCGGGCAGGCAGTGCAGCACGATCGCCTCGTCCGCGGCGTACCCGAGCAGCTCCGAGTTGATCTGGTATGGACGGAAGGGACCGACCCGGTCGAGCCCGTCGCCCTCATGCCCCATCGAGACCCACGTGTCGGTGACGAGGACGTCGGCGCCGGTCGCCGCAGCGATCGGGTCGCCGATCAGTTCGACGCTGCCGCCGGTCTCGGCCGCGCGCCGCCGCGCCGCTTCGACCACGGCCGGATCCGGTTGGAAGGCCGTCGGTCCGCTGACCCGGACATGCATGCCCGCGGTGACGCCGCCGAGCATCAGGGAATGGGCCATGTTGTTGGCGGCGTCTCCGAAGTAGGTCAGCGTCAGGCCCGCGGCCCGACCCTTCCGCTCGATGATCGTCTGCAGATCGGCGAGCACCTGGCACGGGTGGAAGCTGTCGGACAGAGCGTTGACGACGGGAACGGTCGCGTACTCCGCCACCGCCTCGAGGCGGTCCTGACCGAAGGTGCGCCACACGATCGCGTCGACGAACCGCGACAGCACCCGGCCGGTGTCTGCGAACGACTCGTCACGGCCCATCTGCGTGTTCGCGCCGTCGACCACGACGGCGTGCCCGCCGAGCTGGCTGATGCCGACTTCGAAGGAGAACCGGGTCCGCGTGGAGTTCTTGTCGAAGATGACTCCGACAGCGCGAGGGCCATCCAGCGGGCGGAACCCGAAGCGGTCGCGCTTCATCCGCGCCGCCAGCTCGAGCACCTCCGCCTGTTCGGCGGGTGTCAGATCGTCGTCGCGCAAGAAGTGCCGAGTGTTCTCTGTCATGTCACGCATTCCCATTCTGTGCGTCGATCGCAGCGTCGAGGATGTCCGGCAGGTCGGCGACGAATCCGGCCGCCTGCTCGTCGGTGAGGATGAGCGGAGGCGCCAGCCGCAGCACGTCGGGCGCGGGTGCGTTGATCAGGTACCCGGCCGCCCGCGCGGACTTCTCGACGCTCGCCGAGATGCCGGAGTTCAGCACGACGCCGAGAAGCAGACCGTCGCCGCGCACACCCGCGATCTGCGGATGGCCGAGCTCCTCGATGCCGTCGGCGAGCGATTTCCCGACGCGCTCGACGTGCGAGAGGAGGTCGTGGTCGTCGATGTAACGCAGGACGGCGAGCGCGGCGGCGGCGCACGCGGGATTGCCTCCGAAGGTGGTGCCGTGCTGGCCGGGCTCGAACAGCGCCGCCGCCGGCCCCGTCGCCACCACGGCACCGATCGGCATGCCGCCGCCCAGGCCCTTGGCGAGGGTCATGACGTCGGGCACGATTCCCGCGCGCTGGTGCGCGAACATCCAGCCCGTGCGGCCGATACCGGTCTGTACCTCGTCGAGCATCAGCAGCGCACCGTGCTCGGCGGTGATCGCCCGTGCCTGAGCGAGGTAGTCCGGGGGCGGGACCACCACGCCGTTCTCGCCTTGGATCGGCTCCAGGATCACCGCTGCGGTCCGCTCGGACACGGCGGCGCGGAGCGCCTGCGCATCGCCGTAGGGAACGAAGTCGACGCCGGCGGGCATCGGTTCGAAGGGGGCGCGCTTGGCCGGCTGCCCGGTCATCGCGAGCGCACCCATGGTGCGGCCGTGAAATCCCCCCTCGGCCGCGATGATCTGCGGTCTGCCGGTCCTGCGGGCGAGCTTGAAGGCCGCCTCGTTGGCCTCCGTGCCGGAATTGCACAGGAAGGCGCGGGCCCCGTGGCCGACGGCCGCGCAGAGCCGCTCGCCCAGTTCCACGACCGGCTGCGAGATGTACAGATTCGACACGTGGCCGAGAGTCGAGAGTTGAGCGGTCACCGCCTCGACGATGGCCGGGTTCGCATGGCCGAGCGCGTTCACCGCGATGCCGCCGAGCAGGTCGAGGTACTCCCGGCCGTCGGCGTCGTACACGACCGCGCCGTCGCCGCGCACCAGCGCGACCGGCGGGGTGCCGTAGTTGTTCATCAGCGCAGCGGACCACCGCTGCTGCAGGGGTGCGGTCACTGCCGTCCTCCATCGGGATCGTCGGCGACGACGGTGGTTCCCGACGTCGACGCGGTGAGCAGGGCGGCCAGCACGGAATGCGCTTCACGGCCGTCGATGACGTGTGCGGCACCGATCCCCTCCTGAACGGCGCGCATGCAGGCCTCCATCTTCGGCACCATGCCGGAGTCGAGGGAGGGCAGAAGTGTCGCGACCTCACCCGCGGTGATCGTCGAGACCAGCGACGAGCGGTCCGGCCAGTCGGTGTAGAGACCCTCCACATCGGTCAACATCACCAGATGCTCGGCACCGAGCGCTGCAGCGACGGCGCCCGCGGCGGTGTCGGCGTTGATGTTGTGCACCTGGCCGTCGGCATCCGGCGCGATGGTCGAGATCACCGGGATCCGGCCGGCCGCGATCAGGTCGTCGACCGCGGAGGTGTTGACCGCCGCGATGTCGCCGACCAGCCCGATGTCGGTGGGCTCTCCGTCGACCATCACCGTCCGGCGCGTCGCCGTGAACAGGTGGGCGTCCTCGCCGGTGATGCCGACGGCGTACGGTCCGTGCGCGTTGATCAGGCCGACGAGTTCACGGCCCACCTGGCCGAACAGGACCATCCGGACGACGTCCATGACCTCGGGCGTGGTGACGCGGAAGCCGCCGCGGAACTCGCCTTCGAGACCGAGGCGTGCGAGCATCGCGGAGATCTGCGGACCTCCGCCGTGCACCACCACCGGATGGATGCCGCACGCGCGCAGGAGGACCATGTCGGCGGCGAACGCCGTCTTCAGGTCGGCGTCGACCATCGCGTTTCCGCCGTACTTGACGACGACGCGCTTGCCGTGGAGCGCCTGCAGCGCGGGCAGCGATTCGGCGATGACGCCGGCCTTCTGCAGCGGTGTGGCGGTGCTCAGCGGTGAGGTGTCAGTGTTCGTCATGACGAGTAGGCCGAATTCTCTTCCACGTAGGCGTGCGACAGGTCGGTGGTGCGGATGGTCGCCTCGGCGTCCCCGAGGCCGAGGTCGGCGACGACCTCGATGCGATCGCCGGAGAGGTCGACATCGCGGGCCCCGGGCACTCCGGTGCCGTTGCGGCAGATCGGAGAACCGTTGAACGACACCGTGATCCGATCGGGATCGATGGTCACAGGCGCGGCGCCGATGGCGGCGAGGACGCGGCCCCAGTTCGGATCGGAGCCGAAGAGCGCGGTCTTGACGAGCGAGTCGCGCGCCACCGACCGCGCGATCACCAGCGCGTCGTCCTCGGTCGCCGCGCCGGTCACGGTGATCGCGATCCGCTTGGTGACGCCCTCGGCGTCGTTCTGCAGCTGACCGGCCAGATCGTCGCACACGGCGAAGACCGCGGCGTCGAGCTCGGCCTGGGAGACCTCGATCTGGCTGGCGCCGGACGAGAGCAGCAGCACTGTGTCGTTGGTGGAGATGGAGCCGTCGACGTCGAGACGGTCGAAGGTGCGCGCGGTGGCGCGGCGCAGCGCGAGGTCGACCGACTCCGCGCTCACCTTGGCGTCGGTGGTCAGCACCACCAGCATGGTCGCGAGCGACGGGGCGAGCATGCCCGCACCCTTCGCCATGCCGCCGACGTTCCAGCCGCCGGTGTGGTGCAAGGCCACCTGCTTCGGGACGGTGTCGGTGGTCATGATCGCGTAGGCGGCGTCGGTCCCGCCTTCGAGTCCGCCGCCCATCTCGTGCACGATCTCGGTGACTCCGGCGAGCACCTTGTCCATCGGCAGCCGCTCGCCGATCAGGCCGGTCGAGCAGACGGCCACCTCGACGGGCCCGGTCTCGGTACCCCAGCTCGACAGCGTCGACGCGACCGCTTCCGCGGTGGCGTGCGTGTCCTGAAAGCCCTCGGGCCCGGTACATGCGTTCGCTCCACCGGAATTGAGGATCACGGCGCGCAGAGACCGGTTCTCGATTACCTTCTGCGACCACAGCACCGGTGCGGCCTTGACCTGATTGCGAGTGAACACCGCCGACGCCGCCAGGTCGGGGCCCTCGTTGAACACCAGCGCGAGGTCGGGCTTCCCGTTGGCCTTGATCCCCGCCGCGATTCCCGCCGCCCGGAAGCCCAGCGGCGCCGTGACGCCCTGGCGGCGGGTCATCCGCGAGCCGACCAGGAGATCGATGTCCGGCACGGGGACGGTCTGGGTGTCTGTCACGGTCGGGTCCTTCACGCTGTTCGAGCCTGTCTCTGCTTCGGTCACGGTGCCACTCCCACGGTCGCCAGGCCCTCGCCTTCGCCCCAACCCAGGGCCAGGTTCATCGACTGGACGGCCGCACCGCCGGTGCCCTTGGTCAGGTTGTCGACGGCGCCGACGGCGACGAAGGTGCCGGACCGCTCGTCGACGGACAGACCGATCGAGACCATGTTGGTTCCGACCACGGACCCGGTCTCGGGGAACTCTCCCTGCGGCAGGAGATGCACGAAGGCCTCGTTCTCGTATGCCTTCTCATAGGCCGACCGGAAATCATCGATCGACGCGTCGGTGCGCGCGGTGCACGTCGCGAGGATGCCTCGCGACGTGGGCACCAGCACCGGAGTGAAGGAGACCGACACCGGGAGCGATGCTGCCCGCGAAAGAGCCTGCGTGATCTCCGGAGTGTGCCGGTGCACACCGCCGACACCGTAAGCGCGGACCGATCCGATCACCTCGGACGCCAGCAGATTCACCTTCGGCGCCCGGCCGGCACCCGAGGTGCCCGACATCGCGACGATGGTGACCGCCGGTTCCACCAGGCCCGCGGCCAACGCGGGCAGCAGAGTCAGAATCGACACCGTCGGATAGCACCCGGGCACCGCGATCCGGCTCGCTCCGGCGATCACGTCCCGGTTGCCCGGCAGTTCCGGCATGCCGTACGGCCAGGTGCCCGCGTGGTCACCGCCGTAATAGGCCGTCCACTCCGAGGGGTCCTCGAGCCGGAAGTCGGCGCCGCAGTCGACGATCAGGGTGCTGGGAGGCAGGGCATCGGCGATCGCAGCCGACTGTCCGTGCGGCAGCCCGAGGAAGACCACGTCGTGACCCGCCAGAACCTCCGGCGTCGTCTCCTCGAGCACGCGGTCGGCGAGCGGGAACAGGTGGCGGTGATGCTCACCCAGCCGCGTGCCGGCGTTTCCGCCCGCCGTCAGTGCGCCGATCTCCAGTTCACCCGAACCCAGGCGCGGATGCCCGCACAGCAGTCGGAGGATCTCACCGCCCGCATAGCCGCTCGCACCGGCGACAGCAACCTTGATAGTCATGAAATCATTATGCACTACAGCGCAAAATAATTCACCTAGTCGTGCTCCGCGTCAGCGCAAGCGGGCGCCCACGACCTCGCCCGCATGCGCTACCGCAGCCATCTTGGCCTCGGTCCCCTCATCCTCGGTGAGCGTGCGGTCGGCGGCGCGGAAGGTGAGCGCGAAGGTCAGGGACTTGTTGCCTTCGCCGACTTGAGCACCGACGTAGACGTCGAAGAGCGAGATGGATTCGAGCAGTTCTCCCGCGCCGGCAACCAGCGCATCCTGCACGTCCTGGGCGGCCACGTCCGCGGCCACCACGACGTTCACATCCTGCAGCACGGCGGGGAACGGCGACACCTTCGGCGACGGCAGGTTCTGGCGCAGCGGCAGCGCGTCCACGTCGATCTCCACCGCGCACAGCCGCGCGGGCAGACCGGTGCGTTCCAGCACCGCCGGATGCAGTTCCCCGGCATGACCGACGACGACGCCGTCGACCTCGAGCCGAGCGCAGCGGCCGGGGTGCCAAGGCCGATGGTCGTCGGCCACGAGTTCGAGCTCCACCCCCGCGGCCCGGCCGATCTGCCGAGCCGCCTCGAACGCGTCGTAGGCGTCCGCGGTGCGGCCCGGCCCGAGCGGACCCGCCGGCTCGCGCAATCCGGTGAGCAGGACGGCCACGTGCAAGGGCTGGTCGGGCAGGGATGCGTCGAGCGCCGTCTGCTCGGCCTCGGTGGGCCGGCGCGTCACATCCAGCGGGGGCACGGTCGGACCCTGCTGACCGCCGATGACGACCTGACCGATCGTGTACAGCGCGAGATCACGGCGGCCGCGGGCGATGTTGCGCGCCGCCATCTCCATCAGTCCGGGCAGCAGAGTGGTGTTCAGCTCCGGCCGGTCGGACTCGAGCGGATTGAGCACGGAGACGGTCCGGCGGCGGACGTCGTCGGCGGGCAGATCCCATGTATCGAAGACGTCTGCGGGAAGGAACGGGTAAGGCAGGACTTCGACGTACCCATCGGTGGCCAGGCCGACGCCGATGGCACGGCGACGGCGCTGAGCGGGGCTCAGCCCGCGACCACCGGTGGCTCGCGGCACCACGGCCGGGATGTCCTCGAGACCCTCGAGTCGCAGCACCTCCTCGACGAGGTCGGCACGCTGGCGCAGGTCGGGTCGCCACGACGGCGGGGTCACCAGCAACGGCGAGTCACCGTCGACGACGCATCCCACCTCGCGCAGACGCGCGGCGGTGGTCCCAGCCGGGTACTCGACACCGGCGGTCGCATCGGGAAGTCCCGGGTCGATCTGGATGGCGGCGGAGGGAACGGTCGCGGTACGGACGTCCGACAGCGGACCGGCGACGCGGCCGCCCGCCAGTTCGGCGATCAGCGCGGCGGCCCGGTCGGAGGCCACCGCGGTGATCTCCGGATCCACGAGCCGTTCGTAGCGCTTCGCCGCCTCCGACGACAGCTTGTGGCGCTTGCCCGTACGGAACACCCGCACCTGGTCGAAGTTGGCCGACTCCAGAAGGATGTTCGTGGTCTCGTCGGAGACCTCGGTCGCGGCTCCACCCATCACCCCCGCGAGGGCGATCGGGCCGGAGTCGTCGGCGATCACCACATCCTCAGGGTCCAGCTTGCGCGTGACGCCGTCGAGAGTCTCGAGGGTCTCCCCCGCTCGTGCGGAGCGGACGCTGACCGTGCCGCGGATCTTGTCCGCGTCGAAGGCGTGCAGTGGCTGACCCAGTTCGATCATCACGTAGTTCGTGACATCGACGATCGCGGAGATCGGCCGGATACCCGCCACCATCAGTCGTTTGGCGATCCACCACGGCGACGACGCCGTAGCGTCGACACCGGTGACGACGCGGGCGGTGTAGCGGGTGGCGTCACTGTCGGCGTCGATCGCGACCGGGCATGACTCCCGATCGACATCGGCCGCCAGCGGCTCCCCGGCCAGACCGTGATCGACGTAGGGCACTTCGAAAGCACTGGCCAACTCGCGGCCGAGTCCGCGCATGGAGAAGGCGTAGCCGCGGTCGGGCGTGACGTTGACCTCGATCGCCGTGTCGGCCAGGCCGAGGACCTCGCGGGCGTCGGCACCGGGCTCCGCGGTCCCCGGTGCGAGCACCAGGATGCCGGAGTGGTCGTTCCCGATCCCGAGTTCGGTGACCGAACAGATCATCCCGTCGGAGGTCTTGCCGTACGTCTTGCGCGTGGCGATCGCGAAGTCGCCCGGCAGCACTACGCCGGGCAACGCCACGACCACCAGGTCGCCGACAGTGAAATTGCGTGCACCGCAGACGATGTCGCGAGGCGCCTCCTCCCCGACCGCCACCTGGCAGAAGCGGATCGGCTTCTTGAACTCGGTGAGCTCCTCGATGGCCTCGACACGGCCGATGACGAGCGGACCGGTGATCTCCGGGAAGGGCTCGATGTCCTCGATCTCGAAACCGACGCGTACGAAACCCGCGTCGATCTCCTCGGTCGAGGCGGTCCAATCCGGGGAGCCTTCGCGGAGGACCTCGGTCAGCCAGGACTTTGGGAGACGCACTTGTTCACCAACTACTTTCGTGTGATCGCTGCGAAGATTCTGCTAGAGGGCCGGACCGAACGGGAGGGTGAAGCGCACGTCGCCTTCGACCATGTCGCGCATGTCGGGCAGGTCGTTTCGGAACTGGAGGGTCCGCTCGAGTCCCATTCCGAAGGCGAAACCGGTGTACACGTCCGGGTCGATGCCGCTGGACCGGAGGACGTTCGGGTTCACCATGCCGCAACCGCCCCACTCCACCCATCCGGCGCCGCCCTTCTTTCCCGGGAACCACACGTCGACCTCGGCGGAGGGTTCGGTGAAGGGGAAGTAGCTGGCGCGCATCCGAGTGGTGGTCTCGGGACCGAAGAGCGCCTTCGCCAGCACCTCGAGCGTGCCGCGCAGGTTGGCCATCGTCAGGCCCTTGTCGACGGCCAGCCCTTCGATCTGGTGGAAGACCGGGGTGTGGGTCGCATCGAGTTCGTCGGTCCGGAAGGTGCGGCCGGGGCAGGCGACGTAGATCGGCACTTCGCGGCTGAGCATCGAGCGGACCTGCACCGGCGAGGTGTGGGTGCGCAGCACCTGCCGCGATCCCTCGGGCGCGATGTAGAACGTGTCCTGCATCGAGCGCGCCGGGTGGTCGGGCAGGAAGTTGAGAGCGTCGAAGTTGTGGTGCTCGGTCTCCACCTCGGGGCCCTCGGCGATCTCCCAGCCCATGCCGACGAAGACGTCGGCGATCTGGTCGCCGATCACCGTGATCGGATGACGGGCACCGCGGCTGCGGCGGCCCGATGGAAGCGTGACGTCGATGGTCTCGGCGACCAGTACCGCGGCGTCGCGTTCGGCGGTCAACGTCTCGGTGCGGGCGTCGAGTGCCGCCTGAACCCTGCCGCGGACCTCGTTGACGAGCTTGCCCGCCGTCGACCGCTGATCCTTCGGCAGCGTGGCCAGTGCCCGTCGCGCGAGAGCGATGGGCGACCGGTCACCGAAGTACGCGGCTTTGGCCTTGGCCAACGCCTCCAGATCGCCGGCGGCGTCGAACGCGGCGACGGCGTCCGCGACGGCCGCGTCCAGCTCGGCGCTGGTGGGGAATTCGTTGACAGCAGAATCGTCAGCCACCGGGCTCGCATCTCCTATTGCGTAGAGGCCTGAAAGAACTCGGGTCAAGGGTAGTCGAAACGACCCGCGCCCCTCCCCTCAGGCCGCCGTCGGCCGCCGTCGCGGGCCCGCCCCGGCGTCGACGTCGTCGTTCGCTCGGGAGACGGTGTCGCGCGTATCGGCCCGCTTATGGTCTACCGTCATCAAAACATCGATTTCAGCAGGTCGCACTGTTGGGGGCCGAGCAGAGGAAGGCAGCCAGTTGTCGAAAGCGCCGGGAACGACCATCGCCGGTTATCGCGTGGTCGAACTGCTGGGTTCGGGTGGCATGGGCGACGTCTACGTCGTCGAGAACGAACAACTCAGCCGCCGCGAGGCGATGAAGGTGATCTCCGTCGGAGGGGCGTCGAACCCCGATTTCCAGCAACGTTTCAGCAATGAGGCGCGGACGATGGCGGCACTCGATCATCCGTCGATCGTCACGATTCACAATTACGGGATCGCCGACGACCAGCCGTGGTTCACGATGAGTTTCATCGACGGACCCAATCTCGCCTCGGCGCGGCTGACTCCCGCCGAGGTGGTCCAGGCGATCGTGTAGGTGGCAGACGGACTCGACTACGCCCATTCGCGGTCAGTGGTGCACCGGGACATCAAGCCCGCGAACATCGTGGTCACCCGGTCGTCGGACGGCTCCCTGCACCGGGTGGTCCTTCTCGACTTCGGCATCGCCAAGCTCGCCGATTCGCCGCAGCTGACGGCGGTGAACTCGATCATCGGCACTGTCGCCTACACGGCTCCCGAGGTGATCGGCGGCGCCCACGCCGGACCTGCGTCGGACCAGTACTCACTCGCGTGCACCGCGTATGAGCTCCTGGCCGGGCGGCCGCCCTTCGCCGCCGAGAACCCGACCGCGCTGATGATGGCCCACGTGCAGCAGCCGCCTCCTCCGCTCGGCGCGGTGCGTCCCGACCTCGACGCGCTCACCCCCGTCCTGATCCGCGCGATGGCGAAGGATCCCGCAGCGCGATTCCCCGACTGCCGCGGCTTCGCCGCCGCGCTCGACGCGGCTCTGCGCCAGACCGCAGCCGGACAGCACACGATGGTGGCGCCGGTGGCGCCGCCCGGTCCGAGCGGACCCACCCCGGCACCCGCACCGACACCGGCTCCCACGCCCGCGCCGACCCCGTGGCCGGGACCGCAGCATCACGGCCAGGCGCCGGTGCCGTACGGCGACAGCGGCCCCCAGCCAGCCCCACAGTACTCCGGACAGGCGCCCTACCAGGCGGCACCGCACTACCCGGGCCAGCCCTACCCGGGACAGCAGTTCTCGGGACCCGGCCCCTTCCCCGGCGGACAGCAGGCGGGACCCGGCCCCTACGGATTCGCGGGACCACCGCCGCAGCCGCCGAAGAAGCGGCGGCGTATCGGCTGGATCGTGGCCGCCGTCGCCGCGGTCGCCGTCGTCGCGGTGGCCGCGACCTCGCCTCTGTGGTGGCCGTCGTCCGACGAGCCCGCCGCCGAGGTATACGCGACCCCGCAGATCGCCGGGGCGTACGGCAGCGAGTGCATGATCGGCTCCGGCAGCCTCTACTGCTGGGGCGACAACTCCAGCGGCCAGCTGGGAGACGGCACCACATCCGAACGCAAGACGCCGACCAAGGTGGCCGGGCTCTCGAACGTCACCGCGGTCTCGATGGGCGCCTTCGACTCCACGGGATCGAACTCCGCGGTCACCACCTGCGCGGTCGCGGACGAATCGCTGTACTGCTGGGGAGACAACCTCTTCTGGCAGGCCGGCGACGCCGGAACGATGAGCAAGAAGACCACCCCCTTCAAGGTGCCCGGGCTGGGCAAGGTGACCACGGTCTCGACGTCCAACTCCTCGACGTGCGCGGTCTCCGACGGCGACCTGTACTGCTGGGGCTTCTACTCGGGAGGGCAGCTGGGCAGTGGGTCGACCACCGACAGTCTGAAGACTCCCACGAAGGTGGCCGGGCTCTCGAACGTCACGGCGGTGTCCTCACGGGCCGGGTCGGTCTGCGCCGTCGCATCCGACGAGCTGTACTGCTGGGGGCGCAACTGGGACGGCCAGCTGGGCGACGGAAGCACCGACGATCACAGCACCCCCACCAAGGTCACCTCTCTCAAAGACGTGTCCGCGGTGTCCGTCGGTGGCGGCACCATCGACAACACCCCGTTCTGGAACACCTGCGCCATCGCCGAGGGCGCTCCGTACTGCTGGGGCAGCAACAAGAATCAGCAGCTCGGCAAGGACTCCGAGGCCAAGAAGAGCTCACCGGCGAAGGTGGAGGGTCTCACGGGCGTCAGCGGGATCTCCGTCGACATCGGAACGTTCTGCGCGGTGGCGGACGGCGACGTCAGCTGCTGGGGCAACAACCTCTACGGTCAGGTCGGTGACGGGTCCACCTCACAGCAGTACAGCCCCCAGCACGTGTCAGGCGTGAGCGACGTCCGCCAGGTCGTCACCTCCTACAGCGTGACGTGTGCGGTCACGGGTTCGAGTCAGTACTGCTGGGGTCTCAACAAGACCGGACAGCAGGGCGACGCGACGCGTACGGAGGATCAGATCACCACGCCGCACGAGGTGAAGCTCGCTGCATGATCAGCCGGCGTGCCTGCCGCGCCGGCCGATCGGCACCACCATCGGTGTGCCGCCGATCGGATCGGTGACGATCTGTGATTCGAGACCGAAGGCCGCCGCGAGCAGTTCCGGGGTCAGCACGTCGTTCGGCGATCCCTCGGCGACGATCTCGCCCGAGCGCATGACCACGAGCGAATCGCTGTAGCGGGCCGCGAGATTCAGATCGTGCAGCACCATGACCACCGTCTTGCCGTGCTCGGTGCGCAGTTCGTCGACCAGATCGAGGACGTCCACGGCGTGCGCCAGATCCAGGTAGGTGGTCGGCTCGTCCAGCAGCACCAGATCGGTCTGCTGCGCCAGCGTCATGGCGATCCACACGCGCTGGCGCTGACCGCCGGACAGGGAGTCGACGGCGCGGTCGGCCAGTTCGGTGGTCGAGGTCAGTTCCATCGCCTCGGCGACGGCGACCTCGTCCTCCCGCGACCACTGCCGATACCAGGACTGATGCGGGTGCCTGCCGCGGGAGACGAGATCGGCGACGGTGAGGCCGTCGGGCGCGATCGGGTTCTGCGGGAGCAGACCGAGGGTGCGCGCCACCTGCTTCGGCTTCTGCGTCGCGATGTCCTTTCCGTCGAGGATCACCACTCCCGCCGACGGCGACAGCAGCCGCGAGAGCGTGCGCAGCAGAGTCGATTTGCCACAGCCGTTGGGACCGACGATGGTGGTGACCCGGCCGGTCGGGATCGTCACGTCGAGGCCGTCGATGATCGTCGTGCCGTCGTATCCGACCGACAGCCGCTCGGCCGACAGCCGCGGTTCGGCGGAGCCTGCGATCACGGCGTCGGTTCGGTCGGCGACCTCCGGAGAAACTGACACCTCACACCCCTTCGATTAGGTTTCCGCACCATCGACTCCGATAGTAGCCTCACCTAACTTAGGTGAGTGAAGCCTATCCCTCCAAGACTGCCGCGTCCTCGTGTGCCAGATACACCCACGCACGGATGCCGGAGCTCAGCGTCACCTCGACGCGACGATAGTCGTCGACCTCGTACTCGTCCGCCGCACGCAGACCGGCGTCGTCGAGTTCCAGCCGGGCGCCGGGCACTTCCGCCTCGGGTGCCCCCGGCCGCAGAATCAGGTGGGTCGCGGTACCGCTCAATGCGATGACCTCGGGATCGGTGATCGTCACCGTGCCGATCTCGAAGCCCGGCAGGGTGTCGGGCTCCGTCGGCATCCGGGCGCCGAAGACGCCCTCCTGCACCGCGGGATCCGTCAAGGTGCCGTAGCTGAAGAGGACGTGCATTCCGGAATCGTACTGCCGCAAGGATTTCCGGAGAACCTCACCCGGCCAGGACCCCTCGGAGATCAGCGTCCGCGGTTCTGCACGCGGGAGCTGGCGTACAGGCAGATCGCGCTCGCGGCGGCGAGGTTGAGGCTCTCCGCGCGCCCGCGCAGCGGAATCCGGACGCGGTGGTCGGCGCCGTCGAGCACCTGCCCGGGCAGTCCGTGGGCCTCGTTCCCGAACAACCACGCGTGCGGCCGGGCGAGGACCTCGTCGGCGTCGTCGAGGCTCAGCTCGCCGTCCATCTCCGTCGCCAGCGTCGTGATGCCCGCCGCGGCGACGGCGGCCAGTGCACCCGCGACATCCGGTTCGCGGACGGTCGGGATGTGGAAGAGACTCCCCGCACCCGCCCGGACGCTCTTGCCGTTGTGCGGGTCGACGGACTCCCCCAGCAGGACCACCGCGTCGGCCCCCATGGCGTCCGCACACCGAGTCAGGGTGCCGAGGTTTCCCGGCTCGCGCGGCTCGACCGCGATGACCAGAAGCTTCGGTGAGCGCGCGAGGACGTCGCCGAGCGCCGCCGTCAGCAACTCGCACACCGCGAAGATCCCGGGCGCCGTCGACGTCTCGGACAGTTTGTCCGCCGCGCGGTGTGAGAGGCGCTGCACACGAACGCCCGCGTCGAGCGCACGGTGGACCAGATCGGCGTGCCGATCGGCGTCGTCGTCGCGCACCAGTACCTGCAACGCACGGCCGGTGCTCAGCGCCGCATCGACGGCATTGAATCCCTCGACGAGGAATCGGCCCTCGCTCCGGCGCACCGACGCGCGATGCAGCTTCGCCAACGAAACGACCCGCGACGAACGTTCGGTGAGAACATCCGTCGCGGGTCCAGAACGCGTCACTGCGATCTCAGCGGAGATCAGGCAGCGGGAGCGTTGACGTCCGCGGGCAGCGCGGCACGAGCCACCTCGACCAGACCGGTGAACGCGGCCGGGTCGGTGACGGCGATGTCGGCGAGCACCTTGCGGTCCACCTCGACGCCGGCGAGCTTGAGGCCCTGGATGAAGCGGTTGTAGGTGATGTCGTTCGCACGAGCCGCCGCGTTGATGCGGGTGATCCAGAGCTTGCGGAAATCACCCTTCCGCGCCTTGCGGTCCCGGTACGCGTAGGTCAGCGAGTGGAGCTGCTGCTCCTTGGCCTTGCGGTACAGGCGCGACCGCTGTCCGCGGTAGCCCTTCGACGCCTCGAGAACGGAGCGGCGCTTCTTCTGGGCGTTGACAGCCCTTTTCACACGTGCCATTAGTCAGTGTCCTTCTAAAGTCTTAAGCGGAAAGTCAGCGGTTCAGCAGGCGCTTGATCCGCGGGGCATCGTTCTCGCTCACCACGGTGATGCCGTCCAGGCGACGCGTGACGCGCGAGGACTTGTGCTCCAGGAGGTGGCGCTTGCCTGCCTTCTGACGGACGATCTTGCCGCTGCCGGTCACCTTGAATCGCTTCGCGGTGCCCTTGTGCGTCTTGCTCTTCGGCATTGGTTTCCTTCATTCGGGCGGACCCGAGTCCCGCCCGGAGCGATCCGGGCGGTTCGGGTCCACTGCTACTTCAGTGTGGTGGGTTCAGGATCCCTGCTGGGCCTTGGCCCTGGTCTTCGCGCCCTTATGCGGGGCGAGGACCATGGTCATATTGCGTCCGTCCTGCTTGGCCGAGGTCTCGACGAAGCCGTACTCCGCGACGTCGTCTCCCAAGCGCTGCAGCAGGCGGTAGCCCAACTCGGGGCGGGACTGCTCGCGACCGCGGAACATGATCGTCACCTTCACCTTCGAACCCGCTTCGAGGAACCGGATGACGTGACCCTTCTTGGTCTCGTAATCGTGGTCGTCGATCTTCGGGCGGAGCTTCTGCTCCTTGATGACGGTCATCTGCTGGTTACGGCGGGACTCGCGCTTCTTCTGCGCCGCCTCGTACTTGAACTTGCCGTAGTCCATGATCTTGCACACCGGCGGGCGCGCGTCGGGCGCAACCTCCACCAGGTCCAAGTCGGCTTCGTAAGCCAGGCGAAGCGCATCTTCAACACGCACAATGCCCACCTGCTCACCGCCGGGTCCGACGAGACGGACCTCGGGGACGCGGATGCGCTCGTTGATGCGGGTTTCAGTGCTGATGTGGCCTCCTCGATCAATGTTTTCCATGTGGCCGGCCAATACGACTGGCAAGCGTGAGGAGATTCGAGGCCGAGAACACCATAATGCCCGCCGAGAGCCGAGTGACCTCGGTTCATCGACTGGCGATGGTGTGACCGGAACCGTGAAACTGCGTGTCTGGGACAGCGTCGCACGGTGGGACTCGAAGAATCCTCTTGCTACCCCGGCGCGAACCGAGGCGGTCATGCTGTGACAGTCTAACAGGCGTGAACGATAACTCCTATTCGACCGGCGACACCTCCTCCGACGACGCGAACGTCCACGTCGCCCCGGGAGGTGTCGGCGGAGACGACGCGAACCAGGACAACGTTCGCGAGCTCGCCACTATTCCCGCAGTCGAGGTCACCACCCGCGCGGCGATCATGCTGATGAGCGCCGCGGCCGAGAAGATCGGCCCCGATGCGGGCGGAGACGAGGAGTTCAAGGATCTGCCCGACGCCCGCGCGCTGATCAACGCACTGGCCGGCCTCGTCTCCGCCGCCGCCCCTGATCTCGGCCTGCATCGCAAGCCGATCCAGGACGGGCTCAAGGCGCTGCAACTCGCATTCCGCGAGGCGTCGTCGTACCCCGACGCTCCCGGCGAGGGGCCCGGCGAGAAGTACACCGGACCGGTCAAGGGCTGATCACGCCGCCCGGGGTCGTAGACGTCCGAGTCGGAGGCGTCCGGGTCGCAGACGTCCGGGTCGCAGGCGTCCGGCGTAGGCTGGAGCGATGACTCACTCCGGCGACGACGAACCCCTCGACGCCGAAATCGTGCCGCCCGACTCCGCGCCGCCGGTACAAGCACCCTCGTACGAAGACGTCACCGGATACACGCCGGCGGGTGTGCCGACCTTCGATCATGTCCGCGACAAGATCGAGCAACGCACTGCGACGGCCATCGGGAGCCAAGAGCTGTCGGAGATGTCGGCGGAGGCCGAAGCGCTCGACGACGCGATGGCGAAACGTGAAGAAGCCGCCAAGAAGAAGCTCGAGGAGCTCCGGCGGTCGATGGGGCTCTAACGCCGCGGCGCGGCCGCCACCACGACCACCGTCTGCCCGTCCTCGCCGGACACCACCCGCGGGCGCAGGCCGACAGCGCGAGCGGTCTCATTGGCCGCGGGCGCCTGTCGGGCGTTCATCTCGATCGCGACAGCGCCCCCCGGCGCCAGCCACTCGGTCGCCTCGCGCAGCAGATCCGACGCGTGCCCCAGACCGTCGTCGCCCCCGCCGATCAGCGCCGAGCGCGGCTCGTGATCGGTGGCCTCATGCGGAAGCAGCTCCAGCGCCTGGGCCGGCACGTACGGCGGGACCGCCGCGATCACGTCGATCTCCCGGCGCAGCTCCGCAGGCAGTCCCGACAGCCCCGCGCCCCGGTACACCGCGCCCGAGATGAGATTGCGGGAAGCGAACCCGACCGCAACCGGATCCGCGTCGGTCGCGGCCACCTGCGCGGACCGGCACCGGGCCGCGACGTACGACGCGATCGGCGCGACTCCGCAGAACGCCTCGACGAACACCGGCGCGGGCCGGGCTCCGAGCAGGTCGACAGCTACCCGCGCCAGCAGCCGCGACCGCTGTCGTGGCACGAAGGCTCCCGGCCCGACGGCCAGTTCCAGACCGGCGAAATCGACGTGTCCGACGACGTGCTCCAGCGGCTCACCTGCGGCCCGCTGCCGCGCCCACTGGCCGAGTTGTGCCTCGCCGTCCGCCCAGCGGCGGAGAATCGCGGCCTCCTCTTCAGCGAACACGCAGCCCGCCGCACGCAATCGCGTGGTCAGCCAGTCGTCTCCGCCGGCCGAGGTCACGGCGCGAGCAACTCCCTGATGAAGGCGCCGGTGTGGCTCCGGGCAACCTCTGCCACCTGCTCGGGTGTGCCCTCGGCGACCACGGTGCCGCCGCCGCTGCCGCCCTCGGGTCCCATGTCGATGATCCAGTCGGCGGTCTTGATCACGTCGAGGTTGTGCTCGATGACGATGACCGTGTTGCCCTTGTCGACGAGCCCGTTGATCACCAGCAGCAGCTTGCGGATGTCCTCGAAGTGCAGGCCGGTGGTCGGCTCGTCGAGGATGTACACCGTGCGGCCGGTCGACCGCTTCTGGAGTTCGGCCGCCAGCTTCACCCGCTGCGCCTCGCCTCCGGACAGGGTGGGTGCGGGCTGACCGAGCCTCACGTACCCGAGACCCACGTCGACCAGCGTCTTGAGATACCGGTGGATCGAGGTGACCGGCTCGAAGAAGTCTGCGGCCTCCTCGATCGGCATATCGAGGACCTCGGCGATCGTCTTGCCCTTGTAGTGCACCTCGAGCGTCTCGCGGTTGTACCGCGCGCCGTGGCACACCTCGCAGGGCACATAGACGTCGGGCAGGAAGTTCATTTCGATCTTGATGGTGCCCTCGCCCATGCACGCCTCGCACCGGCCGCCCTTCACGTTGAACGAGAACCGACCGGGCTGGTAGCCGCGCACCTTCGCCTCGGTGGTCGCCGCGAACAGCGTCCGGATCTTGTCGAAGACGCCCGTGTACGTGGCCGGATTCGATCGCGGTGTGCGGCCGATCGGCGACTGGTCCACCTGGACCAGTTTGTCGAGGTGGTCGAGGCCCTTGATCCGCTTGTGATGGCCGGGCACCTGCCGCGCGCCGTTCAGCTTGTTCGCGAGCACCGTGGCGAGGATGTCGTTCACGAGGGTCGACTTGCCCGACCCCGAGACGCCGGTGACCGCGGTCAGGACCCCCAGCGGGAACGACACGTCGATGTTCTTGAGGTTGTTCTCGCTGGCACCGACGACGGTCAGCATGCGCTTCTTGTCGATCGGACGCCGGATCGACGGAACCGGCAGCACTTCGCGGCCGGACAGATACGCGCCGGTGATCGACTCCGGATTCGCCAGCAGGTCCGGGTAGCTGCCGCTGTGCACCACTCGCCCACCGTGCTCGCCCGCACGCGGGCCGATGTCGACGATCCAGTCGGCGGCCCGGATGGTGTCCTCGTCGTGCTCGACGACGATCAGCGTGTTGCCCAGGTCGCGCAGCCGGACGAGAGTGTCGATCAGCCGCCGGTTGTCCCGCTGGTGCAGACCGATGGACGGTTCGTCGAGCACGTACAGCACTCCCGCGAGCCCGGCTCCGATCTGCGTCGCGAGGCGGATGCGCTGAGCCTCGCCGCCGGAGAGCGAACCCGCCGCCCGCGAGAGCGAGAGGTACTCGAGGCCGACATCGAGCAGGAATGTGATGCGCGCCTGCACCTCCTTGAGGACCCGTCCGGCGATGGCGGCCTCGCGCTCGCCGAGTTCCAGACCGTTCAGGTAGTCGGCGCACTCGGCGACCGACAGCGACGTGACGTCGGCGATCGACTTGGGACCGTACACCGGGTGGTCGAGCGTGACCGCCAGGATCTCCGGCCGCAGCCGGGCGCCGTTGCAGGCCGGGCACGGCACGTCGCGCATATAGCCCTCGTAGCGGTCCTTCATCTGCTCGGACTCGGTGGTCTCCGCACGCCGCGACAGGAACGCCATGACGCCCTCGAACTCGGTGTAGTACGACCGCGTCCGTCCATACCGGTTGCGGAACTTCACATGGACCTGATGATCGGAGCCGTTCAGCAGTGCTCTGCGCGCGGTACGCGGCAACGACTCCCACGGGGTGTCGACGTCGAACCCCATCTGGTCGCCCAGACCCTCGATCAGCCGGAGGAAGTAGTCGGCGTTATGACCGGTCGACCAGGGGGCGATCGCACCCTCCCGCAGGGTGAGGTCGGGATCCGGCACCACGAGCGATTCGTCGACCTCCTTGCGGACGCCCAGACCGTCGCACTCGGGACAGGCGCCGAACGGCGAGTTGAACGAGAACGCGCGCGGCTCGAGATCGTCGATCGCGATCGGGTGGGAGTTCGGGCAGGCCATCCGCTCCGAGAAGCGCCGCTGCCGGTTCGGGTCGGATTCGTCGACGTCCACGAAGTCCAGCACCACGATGCCGTCCGCCAGCCGCAGCGCCGTCTCCACCGAGTCGGTCAGACGCTGGCGGGCCGACGGCTTCACGACCAGGCGGTCGACCACCACGTCGATGTCGTGCTTCTCCTGCTTCTTGAGCTTCGGCGGATCCGACAGCTGGTGAACGGCTCCGTCGACCATCGCGCGCGCGAAACCCTGGACCTGCAGTTCGGCGAACAGATCCACGAACTCGCCCTTGCGGCTGCGCACCACGGGGGCGAGGACCTGAAAGCGCACGCCCTCGGCCATCGCCAGCACCTGATCGACGATCTGCTGCGGCGTCTGGCGGGCGATCTTCTCGCCGCACACCGGACAGTGCGCGGTACCGGCGCGCGCGTAGAGCAAGCGCAGGTAGTCGTAGACCTCGGTGATGGTGCCGACCGTCGAGCGCGGGTTCCGGTTGGTCGACTTCTGATCGATCGACACCGCGGGCGAGAGCCCCTCGATGAAGTCGACGTCGGGCTTGTCCATCTGCCCGAGGAACTGCCGCGCATACGCCGACAGGGACTCGACATAGCGTCGCTGCCCCTCGGCGAAGATCGTGTCGAACGCAAGCGACGACTTCCCGGAACCGGACAGGCCGGTGAACACGATCAGCGAATCGCGCGGCAGGTCGACATCGATCCCGCGCAGATTGTGCTCCCGTGCACCCCGGACGATCAGGCGATCAACCACAGAAAGTTCCTTACGTTCACGTCGCAGAATTATCCGGCTGCAAGCGTACGCGGACCCTCCGACAATTCCGGCTGGGCATCACGGCCGAGGACGTTAACCTGGGAATATGAGCATCGAGGTAGAACTGACCGACGACTACACGGGCAACGTGTCCCCCGATCCCGATCACCACGGCGCGCATGCGCAGCGCCGGGCGCTCGACAACGCGACGATCGTCAAGATGTCGGTGGGACCGATGGACAACAACGTCTACATCGTCACCGACTCCGCGACCGGGAAGAGCCTGCTGATCGATGCGGCGAACGATCCGGAGACCATCCTCGCGCTGCTCGACGCGCTCCCCGGCGAGGTGACGCAGATCCTCACCACGCACGGACACTTCGACCACTGGCAGGGCCTCGAGGAGGTCCATCGGGTGCTTCAGGTGCCGATCGTCGTCGGGGAGGCCGACGCCGACGAGCTCCCGCTCGACCCCGACCGCACGCTCACCGGCGGCGAGACCATCGAGGTCGGAGACCTGTCGCTCGAGGTGATCGCCATCAGCGGCCACACCGCCGGATCCGTCACGCTGGTCCTCACCGAACGCTCCGGACGCGTGCACCTGTTCACCGGCGACACCCTGTTCCCGGGCGGCGTGGGCAAGACCTGGCAGCCGGGCGACTTCGAGATCCTGCTCGACGGCGTCACCGAGAAACTCTTCGACCGATTCGGGGACGACACCGTCGTCTACCCCGGGCACGGCAAGGACACCACTCTCGGCGCCGAGCGTCCGCATCTGAGCGAGTGGCGCGAACGCGGCTGGTGAGCCGGGCCCGGATCGGTAGCCTCGGAGGAGGGACGTCGCTCGGCCACTGCCGACCGCATCGAGGATCGGGCCGGCCGGGCGTCCGGATCACAGTCCCCCGATGAAAGGACGACCATGCTGTTACGCAAGATCGCACGACCTCTGCTCGGCACCGCGTTCATCGCCTCCGGCGCCGACGCGCTCACCTCACCGTCGCGCCGCGCCCAGGCATCCGAGCCGCTGGTCGATTCCACGGTTCGCGCCGAGACCGTCGTTCAGGTCGCCGGAGCCGTACAGATCGCCGCGGGCGTCGCCCTCGCCACCGGCCGCGCACCGCGGCTGGCGTCGTCCGTCCTCGCCGGAACCATCGTTCCGACCATGGTCCTGGCCAGCGACTTCTGGAACGAGACGGACCCGGCCCGGCGTGCGCTGAAGCAGTCGTTGTTCGTGAAGGATGTGGGACTGCTCGGCGGAGTCCTGATCGCCGCCGCCGACACCGAGGGACGCCCGTCCCTGGGCTGGCGCGCCCGGCGGACGCTCGAGCAGGCGCAGGTGCAGGCACACCAGCTGGCGGACCGGGCTGCGAAGCCGCTGCACGCCGCGGCCGAGGTGGAACCGGAACGGTTCACCGACCGCGCGAGTGCGCTCGCGCACGATGCGGCCGAACGCGCACAGGAAGTGGTAGACCGCGTGCCCGTGGACGAGATCCGGGACCGCGCCTCACAGCTCGCGGGCACCGCCCGCGCGCAGCTCGCCGACACCACCCAGGAGATCGTCGATCGCGCACCCGAGTTCGCCGAACACGCACGCGACGTCGCGACGAGGGTCGGCGAGGAGACCGCTGTCCGCGCCCGCCGGTGGCGCCGCCAGCTCGCGAGCTGACTCCCGGCCCCTTCTGGGCAGATCCCGGTAACATGGAACGACTGTGACAGCGCCACACCCCCGTTCCGTGCCCTCCGACCCCACGCCGGCCGACACCGCATCCGATCCGCGACTCGCGCAGGAGCAAGTCCATCTGGATGCGGTGTACGGCCGGCTCGACCGCATGCGTGCCAACGCCAAGCGCAGGCTGAGCGAGACTCTCCGCGAGTCGGCGGGCACACCGCAGGCGCTCTCCGAACGCGAGTCGTACGAACGGATGTACCAGGAGGACCTGGTCAAGATCGACGCCGCCGAACACAACCTGTACTTCGGTCGGCTCGACATGACCGACGGCACCGACACCGACACCGTCCGGCGCATCGGCCGGATCGGAATCCTCGACGACGACGAGCAGGACACGACGCTGCTCCTCGACTGGCGCGCCCCACTGGCCCGGCCCTTCTATCTCGCGACCCCCGCGTCACCGGAAGACGTGGAACGCCGCAGGCACATCCGGACGCGGTCGCGTGCGGTCCGATCCGTGTCCGACGAGTACCTCGCATCCGGCCGCATCGAGACGAGCTCCGACGGCGCCGAGCTCGGCGGCAACGTCGTCAACGAGGCGGCCCTGGTGGACGCTCTCAACGCCGCTCGCACGGGCGAGATGACCGACATCGTCGAGACGATCCAGCGCGAGCAGGACGAGATCATCCGCTCCACGCATCGCGGCGTCACGGTGGTCCAGGGCGGGCCGGGCACCGGTAAGACCGCGGTAGCGCTGCACCGCGCCGCATACCTGCTGTACACCTACCGCGATATGCTCTCGCGCAGCGGTGTGCTCATCATCGGGCCGAACGCCGATTTCCTTCAGTACATCGGCCAGGTTCTTCCCTCGCTCGGCGAGACGGGAGTCCTGCTCTCCACCATCGGAGACCTGTTCCCCGATGTGCGCGCGCGGGCCAGAGACTCCCGCACCGCAACCGCGCTGAAAGGCGACCAGCGGATGCTGAACGTGCTCCGCGCCGCGGTCCGCGCCAAACAGGCGCTCCCCGGCCGCGGTGTCACCGTCCCGTTCGACGGCTATGAGCTGCCGATCGACGCCGAGGTGGTCAAGGCTGCGCGGGCGCACGCGCGGTCCACGCGACGGGCCCACAATCTCGCGCAGCGCGCATTCCTGCGGGCGGCGCTCGACGAACTCGCAGAGGTGCACGCCCGCCAGGTGGGAGCGGACCCGCTGGACGGCAGCCAACTGCTCACCAGCGCCGATCTGGAGGACATCCGCCGGGAGCTGGAGTCCGATCCCCACGTCGTCCAGGCGCTCGGCGAGTTCTGGCCTGCCTTGACACCGCAAGGGGTTCTCCGCGAGCTCTACGACGACCCCGCACTCCTGCGGAAGTCGACGCGCGGTTGGACCGACGAGGAACGCGACGCACTCCGTCGCGATGCGCATCCCCTGCGCGACGGCGCCGACTTCTCTCCCGCCGACGTCCCGCTGCTCGACGAACTCGCGGAACTGATCGGATACCGTACCGACGAGGCCGAACAGGTCCAACGCGCGCAGTGGCGGCAACGGCTCGCCGAAGCCCAGGACGCCCTCGACATCCTGACCGGTTCGGCACCGCAGGATCTGGAGGACGACCTCGACCCCGAGATCCTGATGGCGTACGACCTGATCGACGCCGAGCAACTGGCCGAACGGCAGGTGCACACCACGAGCCGGACCACCGCCGAGCGGGCCCACGACGACCGGACCTGGACCTTCGGGCACGTCATCGTCGACGAGGCGCAGGAACTCTCCTCGATGGCGTGGCGAATGGTGATGCGGCGGATCCCCAATCGCTGGATGACCGTCATCGGCGACACCGCCCAGACGGGCGATGCCGCGGGCGCCGATTCGTGGCGCGAGGTCTTCGAACCCTACGTCGCCGACCGCTGGCGATTGCACGAACTGACCGTCAACTATCGCACTCCGTCGGAGATCACGCGGTACGCCAACCGTGTTCTGAACTGGATCAATCCGGATCAAGCACCGCCGGAGTCGTTGCGCTCCAACGGGATCGAGCCATACGCGATCCGATCCGACGATGCCGCCGCCGCGGCAGTCGCGCTCGCGGAGGGCTCCCGCTGGCCCGGCCTCACCACGATCATCGCCTCGGACGGCACCGCCGAGGACGTCCGCGCACTCGCGTCGCCCGGCGATCGGGCCACGGTGCACGCGATCACCGCGGCGAAGGGTCTGGAGTTCGACAACGTGATCCTGCTCGAGCCCGCCGACCTGATCGCGGAGTCGCCGCGCGGATACAACGACCTGTACGTGGCGCTCACCCGAGCCACCCAGCGTCTGGTGGTGGTACACGCGCGCGCCCTGCCGCCCGACCTCGCCGACCTCCCGGACGACCTCCCGCACGAATGACGAGAACGGAGCCCGGCCGAGCCGCGTGAGGCGGTTCGGCCGGGCTCCGGTTGACCGTGGCGGTCGATACGAATCGCCCCGCGTCGTGCCGGTCTACGTGGTGTGGACGATCAGGACATCGCAGGCGGCCTTGCGCGCGACGTCGGCCGGGACCGAACCCAGCAGGCGGCCGGCGATCGAGTTCAGGCCCTTGTTGCCGACCACCAGCAGATCCGCCTGCACGTCGACGACGAGCTGCAGAAGCGCGTCGACCGGGGCGCCCTGCACCGCACGCTGGACCACCTTGGTGGCACCGGCCTTGACGGCCCGCTCCTTCGCGGTGCGGAGGATCTCCTCGGTCGGCGACGATCCCATCACCTGGTACGCCTCGTCACGCAGCGTGTCCGACGCGGCGGCGGCCGCCTTCCCGTCGTTCGGGAAGTACGCGCACGCGATGACGACGGTTGCGTCCCCGGCGATCGCTCCAGCACGCTCGACTGCCTTCATCGACGACTCCGAGCCGTCCGTGCCGACCACGACTGTGGTGTAACCGCTCATGCCTGTCTTTCCCTCCAGAAGCGACGTGGGGCCGATATGTGAACGATCTCCGCATCCGGCCTCGGAATGCCTTACCGGTCATGAACATACCTTGACTCACCGCGGATCTGCGTCACTTGATCCCTGCGGCGTCCATTCCGCGCAGTTCCTTCTTGAGATCTGCGATCTCGTCACGCAGGCGTGCCGCCAACTCGAACTGCAGATCACGGGCCGCATTCATCATCTGCTCGGTGAGTTGTTGCACCAGATCGGCCAGTTCCGCGCGGGGCATGGCCGATGTGTCCCGATTCTCGATGACCCCCGAGGTTGCGACCTTCGACACTTCGCCCTGCGCGCGTCGCCCTCGACTGGCGTTGCGTCCTGAGCCGCCGATCTCCACCGCGTCCTCGGCCTCCGCGTACACCTGGTCGAGGATGTCGGCGATCTTCTTCCGCAGCGGCTGCGGGTCGACCCCCTTCTCCTCGTTGTAGGCGATCTGCTTGGCACGACGCCGGTCGGTCTCCTCGATCGCATTCGCCATCGAATCGGTGATCTTGTCGGCGTACATGTGGACCTCGCCCGAGACGTTTCGGGCGGCGCGACCGATGGTCTGGATCAGCGATGTGGTGCTGCGTAGGAAGCCCTCCTTGTCCGCGTCGAGAATCGCGACCAACGAGACCTCCGGAAGGTCGAGGCCCTCACGGAGCAGGTTGATGCCGACGAGCACGTCGTATTCACCGGTGCGCAGCTGTCTGAGCAACTCCACGCGCCTGAGGGTGTCGACCTCCGAATGCAGGTAGCGCACCCGGATGCCGAGTTCGAGCAGGTAGTCGGTGAGGTCTTCGGCCATCTTCTTGGTGAGGGTGGTGACCAGCACCCGTTCCTGGCGGTCGGTGCGTTCGCGGATCTCGTGCACCAGATCGTCGATCTGTCCCTTGGTCGGCTTCACCACGATCTGCGGATCGAGCAGGCCGGTCGGTCGGATGACCTGCTCGACGAACTCGCCTCCGGACTGGCCGAGCTCGTAGGGTCCCGGCGTGGCGGACAGATACACGGTCTGTCCGACTCGGTCGACGAACTCGTCCCACGTGAGCGGACGGTTGTCGACGGCGGACGGCAGACGGAACCCGTATTCGACCAGATTGCGCTTGCGGGACATGTCGCCCTCATACATCGCGCCGATCTGCGGGACAGTCACATGAGACTCGTCGATCACCAGGAGGAAGTCGTCCGGGAAGTAGTCGAGCAGGGTCGCCGGGGCGGTCCCCGGTCCGCGGCCGTCGATATGGCGCGAGTAGTTCTCGATACCCGAGCAGAAGCCGACCTGACGCATCATCTCGAGGTCGTACGTGGTCCGCATCCGCAGTCGTTGCGCTTCGAGCAGCTTGCCCTTGGCCTCGAGGTCGGCGAGCCGCTCCTCGAGTTCCTTCTCGATGCTCGCCATCGCGACCGCCATCCGTTCCGGACCGGCGACGTAGTGGGTCGCGGGAAAGATCCTCAGCGAGTCGACCTTGCGCACCACCTCACCGGTCAGCGGATGCAGATAATAGAGCGCGTCGACCTCGTCGCCGAAGAACTCGATCCGGACCGCGAGTTCCTCATACGAGGGGATGATCTCGACGGTATCGCCCCGTACGCGGAACCCGCCACGGGTGAACGCGACGTCGTTCCGCGTGTACTGGACGTCGACCAGCAGCCGCAGCAGCGCGTCGCGGTCGATCGAGTCGCCGACAGACAGTTCCACCGAGCGGTCGAGGTACGACTGCGGCGTCCCCAGGCCGTAGATGCAGGACACGGACGCGACCACCACCACGTCTCGGCGCGACAGCAGACTCGACGTGGCCGCGTGCCGGAGCCGCTCCACGTCGTCGTTGATCGAGCTGTCCTTCTCGATGTAGGTGTCCGTCTGCGCGATGTACGCCTCGGGCTGGTAGTAGTCGTAGTACGAGACGAAGTACTCGACGGCGTTGTGCGGCAACATCTCTCGCAACTCGTTCGCGAGCTGAGCGGCAAGCGTCTTGTTGGGCGCCATTACCAGGGTGGGCCGCTGCACGCGCTCGATGAGCCACGCGGTGGTCGCCGACTTGCCCGTGCCGGTGGCACCGAGCAGGACGATGTCGCGTTCACCGGCCTTGAGCCGTCGCTCCAGGTCTGCGATCGCGGTCGGCTGGTCGCCCGCCGGCTCGTATTCGCTGACGACCTCGAACTTCGCGTCGGTACGCTCGATCTCTCCGATCGGCCGGAACTCCGAGTGCGCGATCACCGGTTTCTCCGCTGGGAATGCCATGACACCAGGGTAGACGCGTGGTCTGACATGGGCCGGATCGAAACGAGGGCGCCCTGGAGGGGTAGTCGATGTCCGACCCCTGGTGCAGAATCGCCGTACAGCCAATCGGTCCTCGGAGGTCGCCATGACAGTTCCCGCCGTTCCACCTCCCGTCAGCGCGATCACTCTCGGCGTCCGCGACGTCGAGCGGTCGACGACGTTCTATGCCGATGGACTCGGCTTCCGCGTCCTGAACTCGATCCCCGGCGAGATCACGTTCCTGCAGATCGGCCCCGGCTTGATGCTCGCACTGTGGAACGTCTCCTCCATGCCCGGCGAGTACGGCGCTGTGGGTCACGGCGAGCTCGCCCCGCCGATGTCGCTCGGACACAACGTCGGCGACGCCGCCACCGTGCGGCGCATGTTCGACGCGGCCGTCGCCGCCGGCGCGTCAGCGATCAACCCGCCGACGGCTCAGGAGTGGGGCGGCACCAGCGCATGCGTCGCCGACCCGGACGGCTTCCGGTGGGACTTCGTATGGAACCCGGCCTTCTCCGTCGACGACGACGGAACCATCCGCGGCGTCTGACCGCACCGGCACTCGGGCTGCGCGATGATGAATCCGCATCGACTCGCTACCGAAGGGACCGACCAGCCATGTCTTCCGACACCCCGACCTCAACCAGCCCCGCGGGCGTCTCGCGCCGGACCTTTGTCGCGGGCGCGGGTGCCACCGCCGGAGCCCTGACTCTCGGCGTCGCGCTGAGCGCGTGCGGTTCGCGCGAGTCCGCTCCCGCGGGCGTGACCCCGCCGTCCGGAGCCCCGGCCGGCACGCTGGCCACCGTCTCCGACGTCCCCGTCGGCGGTGGGGTGATCGCCGGTGACGTGGTGATCACCCAGCCGAGAGCGGGCGACTACCAAGCGTTCACCGCTACGTGCACGCATGCGGGCTGCACCCTCTCCGGAGTCAGCGACGGCACCATCGACTGCCCGTGCCACGGCAGTAAGTTCCACCTCGACGGCACCGTCGCGAACGGTCCCGCCGACCGGCCGCTCAGCAAGGTCTCGGTGCGAGTCGACGGTTCCAACATCATCCGGGAGTGACGCCGCGGGCCTTGTGCTCAGTGCACAATCACCGCCGCGAATTCTGGCTTCGCAGGCCGTAGCCCGCCCACGAACACCTTTCTAGTGTTGTCTCTCACAACATCAATGAAAGGTGACCCACCGTGACTCCGACCGCGTCGTACTTCCCCTGGGACAATGCCGTTCGAGGCGAGGCACCGTGCATTCGAGACGACCGCCACGAATACTCGTATGCGGCGTTCGCGACTCGGGTCGACGCTTGCGCAGAACAACTCGCCGCACGCGGCGTCGTCGCGGGCGACGTCGTGGCCGCGATGCTGCCGAATCGTGCGGAACTGATCGTGGTGATGGCCGCCGCGTGGCGGCTCGGCGCGACCGCGACGCCGGTCAATCCGGCGTTCACCGACGAGGAGTCCACCCATCAGCTCGACGATGCCGGCGCGAGAGTCGTGGTCGCCGACCGTGCCGTCGGCGACCGGCCCGTCCTCGACGTGGAGGACCTCGCCCTCGAACCGAGTTCCGGGTGGATCGCGCCTGCGGCCCCGCCGCGTGATGCGGTGGCCCTGCTGATCTACACATCCGGGTCCACCGGGCGCCCCAAGGGCGTGCAGCTGACCCACGCCAACCTGCACTTCATAGCGACGTCGATGGTGCGGTTGCTGGAACTGACGGCCGCCGATCACGCCCTCCTCATCCTGCCGCTCTTCCACGTGAACGCGATCTGCGTGTCCGTCCTCTCACCGTTCCTCGCAGGCGCTCAGGTCAGCATCACCGGACGGTTCTCCGTGAGCAGGTTCTTCGACGACGTGCGTCGCCTGCGGCCCACGTACTTCTCCGGTGTCCCCACCGTCTACGCGCTCCTCGCGTCCTCCTCCGACTCCGCCGACGCCGACATGTCCTCGATCCGAGTCGCGATCTGCGGTGCGGCTCCGATCTCGCGAGAGCTCCTCACGCTGGTCCAGTCGCGGTTCGCGTTCCCGATCCTCGAGGGCTACGGACTCACCGAAGCCACATGCGCCAGCGCCTGCAATCCGCTGCGCGGCGAACGCCGGCTCGGCACGGTGGGACCCGCCCTGCCGGGCCAGACGATCGCCGTCGTGGACGCCGAGGGCCGCGAGCTGCCCGCAGGCGAGACGGGCGAGATCGTGATCAGCGGTCCGGCGGTGATGCTCGGCTACCTCGGCCGGCCCGGCGCGACCGCTGACGTCCTCGTCGACGGGCGGCTGCACACCGGTGACGTCGGACGCCTCGACGCCGACGGCTACCTCACCGTGGTCGACCGCATCAAGGACATGATCATCCGCGGCGGCGAGAACCTGTATCCGAAGGAGATCGAGGCGGCGCTCGCGACGCACCCGGACGTCCTCGAGTGCGCCGTCGTCGGCGCACCGGACAGCCTGTACGGAGAAGTGCCTGTCGCCTACGTCGTCCGCCATCCCGGCGCCACCGTGGACTCCCATGAGATCACCGCGCACCTCGCCCGGCGGCTGGCGCGGGTCAAACTCCCCGACGCCGTCCACATCGTCACCGAACTCCCCCGCAACCCGGTCGGCAAGATCGACAAGCCCGCCCTCCGTCGCGGGCTCGTCTCCGGCTGACGCTCTCGCACCCCGACTTCCCGCACGCCGCGCACGCCGCGGCGCGATACCCCCTGTCCGGCGACACCTGCTCTCCGCTCTCTCCCTACACGATTGGAGTGACCAACCATGGGTCTCACGCAACCCGACTTCCCGCCGGTCGATCCGGCGACCTTCCGCCGGCGACCGCTGCTGGACCGCCTGCGCGTGCTCAGCACGCACTGGGCCGAGTACGGCTTCGGTACGCAGAAGGCGGTTCACCTCATCTACCTCGCCAAAGTCCTCATCCTCTACATCGGTGTCGGCGTCACGATCGCCACGCTGAGCTCGGGCCACTCGCCGCTGGCCGTCTCGGAGTGGTGGAACCAGCCGGTGGTGTATCAGAAGCTGGTCCTCTGGACACTCCTCGTCGAGACGCTGGGCGTCGGCGGCTCGTGGGGACCGCTGGCCGGGCACTTCAAGCCGATGACCGGCGGCGCGCTGTTCTGGCTCCGGCCCCGGACCATCCGGCTGCCACCGTGGCCGGACAGAGTTCCCTTCACCAAGGGTGACTCCCGAACCCTCTTCGACGTCGCGCTCTACGCGGCGATCGTCGTGAACCTCGTCGTGGCACTGTTCCTGCCCACCGTGCACGGGAGCCGGCTCGACGCTCTGGTGCCGGGCAATCACGGTCTCGTGGATCCGGCCGTGCTCTATCCCTACCTCGCGATGATGGTGATCCTGGGGCTGCGGGACAAGGTGCCGTTCATCGCGGCGCGATCAGAGCAGTATCTGCCTGCGGTGGCCTTCTTCGCCTTCCTGCCCTTCGTCGACATGATCCTCGCGCTCAAACTGCTCATCGTGGTGGTGTGGGTCGGTGCCGGCGTCTCGAAGATGGGCAAGCACTTCTCCATGGTGATCGGGCCGATGATGTCGAACACGCCGTGGCTCGCCCTGAAGTCGGTCAAACGCCTCAACTATCGCTCGTTCCCCGACGACCTGCGTCCGTCGAAGATCGCCGGGTTGCTCGGCCACGTACTCGGCACCGTCGTCGAGATCGCCACTCCCCTGGTCCTGCTGTTCTCAGCCGATCGGACACTCACCGCGGCGGCCGTGGTCCTGATGGTCTGCTTCCATCTGTTCATCTTCTCGACGTTCCCGCTGGCGGTCCCGCTCGAGTGGAACATCCTCTTCGCCTACAGCGCGGTCTTCCTGTTCCTCGGCTTTCCGGCATGGGACGGCTACGCCCTGTCCGACACCGGCTCACCCTGGCTGATCGTGCTGATCGCGGTGGCGCTGCTGGTATTCCCGGTCCTCGGCAATCTGCGCCCCGACCTCGTCTCCTTCCTCCCGTCGATGCGGCAGTACGCAGGCAACTGGGCGGCGGCCACCTGGGCCTTCGCGCCCGGCGCCGAGGAGAAGCTCAACCGCCACGTGGTGCGCTCCTCGCTCAACACGAAGACGCAGCTCACGGCGACGTTCCCGGACGAGGTCGCCGACGTGGTGATGCACCAGATGCTCGCCTGGCGATCGATGCACAGCCAGGGCCGCGGCCTGCTGTCGCTGATGCAGCGGCATCTCGGCGACGACCGGATGAACACCTACGACCTGCGCGAAGCCGAGTTCTCCTGCAACTCGCTGGTCGCGTTCAACTTCGGTGACGGCCATCTCCACGACACCAAGATGATCGCCGCCCTGCAACGTCGCTGTGGATTCGCACCGGGCGAGTTCACCGTGGTGTGGGCCGAGTCCCAGCCCATCCACCGTGGAACCCAGGACTATCTGATCATCGACGCCGCACTCGGTGTCGTGGAGCGCGGCCGGTGGCGGGTCCGCGACGCGGTGAACGAACAGCCGTGGCTGCCGCACGGCCCGATCCCGGTGGAGGTGACCTGGCGTCGCGAGTTCGCGAGCCCGCATCCGGGCATTGACGCCTATACCAGCGTCGACCAGGCTGAGACCGTGAATCATCAAGCCGGACCCCGCACTTCGACGGAGACGGAGACAGTCGCGAAGACGGACACGCCGGCGGAGACGGATACGCCTGCGGCGGAGACCGTCTGATGTCCACCGCGGTCATCGTCGGCGGCGGGCCCAACGGGCTCGCCGCCGGGCTGCAGCTCGCACGCAACGGCGTGAAGGTCCAGGTTCTCGAAGCCGCGGACACCGTCGGCGGGGGTGCTCGCTCGGCGGAGTCGCTGGTGCCGGGTGTGATCCACGACCTGTGCTCGGCGTTTCATCCGATGGGGGTGGGTTCGCCGTTCTGGAGGGAGATCGATCTCGGCCGCTACGGCTTACGATGGCGCCGGCCCGAGATCGACTGCGCCCATCCCCTCGACTCCGGTGAGACCGCGCTGCTGTTCCGGTCGATCACCGAGACCGCGGACGGGCTGGGCGCCGACGGGCGCCGTTGGCGCGCCGCCCTCGGGGATCTCGCCAGGAACTTCGACGATCTCGGACACGATCTGCTGCGGCCGATCGCCCATGCACCCGTCCACCCGTTCGAACTCGCGGCCTTCGGCCCGCGGGCGCTGCTCCCGGTGTCAGTGATGGCCAGGCTGTTTCGCACCCCCGCCGGGCGTGCACTCTACGGCGGCATCGCCGCCCACGTGTACACCGACTTCGACCGACCGCTGACCGCCTCGCTGGGCTTGATGATCGCTGCGAGCGGGCACCGATACGGCTGGCCGGTGGCCGAAGGCGGCTCCGGCTCCATCATCGCCGCGGTCGCGGCCGCCCTGGCCGATCACGGCGGCACGATCGAGACCGGTGTCACCATCACGTCCCGCGATCAGATCCCCGCCGCCGATGTCGTGCTGCTAGACCTCTCTCCCGCACAGGCCGAACGGCTCTACGGAGACCGGATGCCGCCGCGTATCCGGCGCGCTTACCGCAGGTACCGGGTCGGTGCCGCCGCGTTCAAGGTCGATTTCGCGATTCGCGGCGACATCCCGTGGCGCGATAAGGACTGCGGACGTGCGGGCACGGTCCATCTGGGCGGGACCTTCGAGGAGATCAGGCGCGCCGAGAAGCTCCGTGACCGGGGAGTCCTGCCCGACCGGCCGTTCGTCCTGGTCGGACAGCAATACATCGCCGATCCGACGCGCAGTTCGGCGGGGATCAATCCGATCTGGTCGTACGCGCACGTTCCGGCCGGTTACTCCGGCGACGCGACGCAGCAAGTGATCTCGCAGATCGAGCGGTTCGCGCCCGGATTCCGCGACACCATTGTGGACATGAAGACCACGACGGTCCCCCAGATGGCCGCGTACAACCGTAATTACGCCGAAGGCGACATCATGGGCGGGGCCAATGACGGCCTGCAGCTCCTGTTTCGTCCCAGGGCAGCGTTGGATCCGTACTCGACCGGTGTGGACGGGGTGTTCCTGTGCTCGCAGTCCACACCGCCCGGCCCCGGCGTCCACGGTCTGTGCGGCTATCACGCGGCCGGGTCGGCGTTGCGGCATCTGCGACGGGCGGGCGACGGGCGACGACGGTGACCGAGATCGTCCGTGCCCGGGCCGCGGAGGTCGGCCGAGCGCTCGGCGCCGGACACCTGGCACTCTCGGACGTCGTCGCCGAGGCACTGGCGCGCGGGATCGCACCGCTCGACACCGATCCGGTGCTGGTCGAGATGCTCGAGGCCAGTGTCCACGCCAACGTGACCAACATCGTCCACATCCTGACCAACGACATTCCGCTGGCTCATCTGCAGCCGCCGACCGCGGCCGTCGAATACGCGCTGCGTCTGGCTCAGCGCGACATTCCGTCGAACGCGCTGGTCCGGGCCTACCACATGGGCCAGAACCTGGTTCAGCAGCGCTGCTACCGACTCATCGCCGACCAGCACCTGGGTGCGGCCGAGACCGTCGAGCTGACCGAGTACGTCTCGACCGTGCTGTATCGCTACATCGACTGGATCACCGCCGCGGTGTTCGAAGTGTACGAGGACGAACGGCGCAGGTGGATCGGGACGCAGGGCACCGTTCTGTCCTCGACGGTGCACAATCTCCTCGCGGCTCCCGAAGCCGGCGCGGCCACATTCGAACGCGAGACCGGTTACCGCCTCGATCGGGTGCATCGCGCGATCATCCTGTGGCTCACCGAACGCGCGTCCCTGGAACTGGCGGACCTCGATCGGGTGGCGCGCCGAGTCTTCGCCGGAATCGGGTCGGCGGCACCGGCGCTCATCGCTCCGGTCGACGCCTCCACCCTCTGGGCGTGGGTGCCCCTGGCGGACCGTGCGCGCGGCGTGGACGCCGTCGCCGCCCTGCGGACCGCCTCACTGCCGGAGGGTGTGCGGATGGCGTTCGGCGACGCTGCGCCGGGGACCGCCGGATTCTGCCGGAGTCACGAGCAGTCGCGCGCCGCATTCACCGTCGCGCATCTGCCGGACAGCCCGACCGGCCAGGTGACCGGCTTCGGGGATCGCGGGATCGCGCTGGCGGCGATGCTGGAACGCGACATCGAGCACACGCGGCCGTGGGTCCGCGAAGTCCTCGGCGACCTAGCGGAAGACAGCCCGTCGGCCGCGTCGCTGCGGGAAACCCTGGCCGTCTTTCTCGCGACGGGCGACAGTCACGTGCGGACCGCCGAACGGCTCAGCCTCCACCGGAACAGCGTCAAGTACCGCATCGACAAGGCGCTGGCGACCGTCGGGCCGGACCACGACCGGCTAGACGTGGGGTTGGCGCTGACCGCGTGCGAGTTCCTCGGCCCGATGGTGCTCATCGCACGATGACGCCGTTCCGCACCGCCGGCCGTCCGTCGCTGTGACAAGCTGGGCGCATGGCCGATCTGCATCCGCCCAAGCGCGAGGTCTTCGACGTCCCCGCGATGACGAACACCGATAACAAGGGCGTCGTGCGCGAGGTGCTCGACTACCGCGTCACCGACTTCGGGCTGTACATGTCGCGCACCGCCGACCATCCGCGCTTCACTCATCTGGAGAGCTGGCTGCTGCCGTCTCTCGGACTGCGCGCCAACATCTTCCACTTCGTGGCCGGCCACCGCCCGGGGCAACGCCTGTATCTCGAT
The DNA here is from genome assembly GCF_001578675.1 of Gordonia sp. QH-12. Lineage (NCBI taxonomy): Bacteria > Bacillati > Actinomycetota > Actinomycetes > Mycobacteriales > Gordoniaceae > Gordonia > Gordonia sp. QH-12. The sequence goes on along the minus strand of NZ_KQ969297.1, from coordinate 58,354 downwards.
ATCGGCGAGTTCTCCGGTCCCGACGAGGCGAGCCGCTGGCACGCGGTCGACTGGTATCTGGATCTCGTAGACGTTCCGGGCGAACCGCTCGCGCTGATCGACGTGGACGAATTGTTCGACGCGCATGCCGCCGGGTTCCTGACCACCGCACAGGCCGAAGACGCCGTGCGGATCGCGACGACGGCGCTGATCGGCGCGACGACCTCGGGAGATGTGCAGTCGTGGCTCGACGCGCAGGCGGGTACACCACTCGAATGGCTCGATCGAGCCTGATCGCCGGTATCGGGCGAACGTGTGACAGACTCCCCTACGGTTCTCATCTGCCTCACAGGAAGTCCGCCGTCGATGACGCCTCCCACCCCGCCCCACCAGCCCGAGCCGGCCGGCCGACAACCTGCGCCGTATCCGCAGCCCGAACCTCAGCCTCAACCGTATCCTCAGTACGGACAGCCTTACCCGCAGCCGCAAGCGCCCGTCGGCGGGTTCGCTCCCGTCCCCGGCACGCCGGGCTATCCGCCGCCGCCGCCGAAGAAGAACGGGATCCGACGCGTCGTCATCGTCGCCGTCATCCTCCTCGCAGTGGTGATCGCCGGAGCCGTAGCTGCGACGATCCTGAAGGACAAGGACAGCGGGACGAGCGTCGACTCGAGCCCCATCGGTTCGTGCATCACGGTGGACGGATCGACCACCGATGTGACGACCGCCGCCATCGACTGCGCCGACACGAGCTCGGTCTCGTACATCGTCGGCGCCAAACTGGACTCCCAGGCGGCATGCGAAGCCGGCCACTACAACTACTACGTGTACGAATACGGCACCGGCGCAGCAGACAAGGTGATGTGCCTGATCCCGAACTACCGGGTGGGCACGTGCTACGAGGAATCGACCATCTCGATCGGCGCCGACCTCAAGACCGTCGCCTGTTCGACGCCCTCGTCGAGCCTGACCGCCCGATACAAGATCACCGAGCGGGCCGAGTCCGCGAACGTGCCGAACTGCACCGATTCCGAGAAGCAGAAGGCGTTCACCTACGAGGTGCAGACCGATCCGGCGCGCCGGATCGGCTTCTGCGCCGAGATTCAGGGCGACGGGTACGGCTGGAAGTAGCCCGTCCCGGCACCGGCCTCATCCGACCGATCGCGCACCCGCACTCATCCGCGGATGATGCCGGCGATCAGTCGGGTGAGGCCGAACTCGTATGCGTGGTCGGCGTTTCCCGGGCCGGCGAACTCCTCGCCCACGGCGGTGCCGACCCGGGACGAGATCGGATACCGCCCCTCGGGCATCGCATCGGCGAGCAATGGCCCGGCCGTCTCCCACCACTGTTCGTCGGTCATTCCCGAGTTCGCGTACGTCACCATCTGGTCGATCCGCGAGCGGGCATTGCCGATGGCGAAGGCTCGCAGCGAAGCGATCACCGCGTCCAGCTCCACATCGCCGAAGTGCTTCCCCGACCTGGCCCCGGCCGCCGCGACGGCGGAGAGCTGGACCTCGTATCTATGCGAGGAGCCCGGTCCCGGGACCGGGCGCCACGCAGGGACGTCGAGCAGCCACGGATGCCGGAGGATCTCGTCACGGTACTGATCGGCAACCGCCCGCAGCACTGCGTCGATAGTCGCGCTCGTGTCGATCGCGGTGTCTTCGACCGCCACCGCGTCGACCATCAGAGCCAGCAGAATCTCCCGGTTCGGCACATACGTGTAGAGCCCCATCGGCTTGAGTCCGACGTCCGCGGCGAGCACCCGCATCGACAGCTGCGCCAGCCCGTTCGCATCGGCGATCGCCACCGCCGCCCGCACCACCGCCTCAACGGTGGTGCGCTGCCGCGGTCCCGGCCGGACCTGAACATCACTCGGTGCCCGCCACAGCAGTTCGACGGTGCGCCGCACGTTCTCGGTCTCGTCCGCCATCCTCGACAATCCTCTCCGTAAGGCGTACGGTATCAGTTCCGTACATCGTACGCCATCCCCACAGGTTCTCGGAGGAGACATTCTGACCAGGCAGAACGTACCCCTGCACGCCACCTATCTGACCGACCGGCATGCGTTCGCACTGTGGGCGCCTTCGGTGTCCGCAGGGCGAACGCATACCCTTCGCATTCCGCTGCCCTCCGGGCACGGGCCCACGGCAGGCCTCGTCCCCTCGAACGTCGCCTGCCGGATCGTCGACGCCGACCGCCTGCCCGCCTGCCAGACCCCGTCGGCGCAGGCCTGGTCGCGCATCGCTGCCGACCCGGACGCGGACGTCGAGTTGCCTCCCGCCGCGCACGCGGTCCTGAACGCGACCGGTGACGCCGCGACCTCGGCCGCCTACGCTCGTGCGGTCTTCGTCGACACCCTCGCCGCGGCCGAGTCGCTCCGGCCCCTGCTCACCGCGGACCTGCGCGCCTACCAGCTGCGCGGCGTCACCTGGCTCGCCGAGGTATGCGCGGAGGGCTGCGGCATCCTCGCCGACGAGATGGGGCTGGGCAAGACGTTGCAGACCATCGCTCACCTGGCCCGCGCCGGCCACGGGCCGGCGCTGGTGGTGTGTCCCACCGGCCTCGTGACGAACTGGATTCGCGAGATACGCCGCTGGACTCCCGGTCTGGAGGCCACCGACTTCCGCGGTGGCGAACTGCCACCGCCCGGCGACCGCACCGTTGTCGTGACCGGGTATCCCACCCTTCGCCGTCACACCGGCGCACTCGCCGCAGTGAGATGGGCCACCGCCGTATTCGACGAAGCGCAGGCGCTCAAGAACAGCCGGACCCAGGTCTCGCGCGCCGCGCGGGCGATCACCGCCGACGCACGGATCGCGCTCACCGGGACGCCGATCGAGAACAATCTCGACGAACTCTGGTCGGTGCTGAACCTGGTCGCGCCCAGCGCCTTCGGCAACCGCGCGCTCTTCCGCCGCCGCTACACGCTGCCGATCCAGAACGGCTCGGCCACGGCCAAGCACCGTCTGCACGATGCGATCTCGGGACACATTCTGCGACGCACCAAGAGCGAGGTCGCCGCTAACCTCGGACCCAAGATCGAGACGGACGTGCAGTGCGACCTCACCGAGGAACAGGGCAGGATCTACGACGCGATCCTCGACCGCGCCGAGGCAGAGGGATTCGGAGCCGGGATGGCGCGACGCGGCGCGATCCTGGCGGCCCTGACCCGGCTCAAGCAGGTCTGCAATCATCCGGGTCTGATCGCTTCCGGACCGGTCACCGGTCGTGTGGAGGGTCGTTCGGGAAAGCTCGACGTCGCCGCGGAGATCGTCGGTACCAACGTCGAGAACGGTTCGCCAACCGTCGTGTTCACGCAGTACCGCCAGACCGGTGAACTGCTCGCCGCTCATTTCGGCGACCTCCTCGGAACGCGGGTTCCCTTCCTGCACGGCGGGCTCACGCGGACTGAACGCGACCGGATCGTCGACGAGTATCAGTCGGGCGCGGGTTGCGGCGTTCTCGTCGCGAGCCTCAAGGCCGCCGGCACCGGTCTCACCCTCACCCGCGCGGCCGACGTCGTTCACTTCGATCGATGGTGGAACCCCGCGGTCGAAGCTCAGGCGACCGACCGGGTGCACCGGATCGGCCAGGATCGCATCGTCACCGTCACCACGCTGACCACGGCCGGAACGCTGGAGGAGCACATTGCCACGATGCACCGGAAGAAGGCCGCGCTGGACCTCGACGCCGACGCCGGCGCGCTCGCGGTTCTCACCGAGCTCTCCGACGAACGGCTGATCGAAGTCCTGCGCCGGAACCGAGAGGAGACCGCATGAGTACCAGTAGCACAGAGTTCGGATTCACCGTCTGGGGCCGGGACTTCCTCCGGATCGCGGAGCCGACCCACGTCACCAGGCCGGAGCCCGCCCTGCCGAGAGCGAGGCGCATGGCGCGCAATGCGATGAACGACGTGCACGTGGAGGGACGTCTGATCCGCGGCACCGTCGTCGCAGGCGATGCGGCGTCCGTCGCGTATCTCGAGTTCGCTCCGATGGGACGGGACGCGGCGCGTGCGGTCGCTGACCTGGTCGGTGCCACACCCGGCCCATCCGCGTTGACCGACGAGGTCCACGCCGCACTCGGCCCGCGACCGCCGGAACTCGCAGTGGTCGACTGCTCGTGTCGCGCGCGGTCACCGCGCTGCGTGCACGTCCTCGCGCTGCTCTACGAGACGATTCGCCTGGTCGACGAGGATCCCCGGCTGGCGTTGTCGCTGCGAGGCTTCGGCGACGCTCTCGACGGCGAGGTGCCTGCGGACGACCGCATCGGCCCGTGGACGCCGCTGTCCGCACTGGATCCGGCGACGTTCTACGGGTGAGGCGCGGCCCCGCCGGTCGCGTGGCGGATCGGTTCACGATTGCGCGACACCGGTCAGGAGGCGTAGCGGGCGATCCAGCCGGGTCCGTAGCCGGTCGAGCCGACCGAGTAGAGAACGCGCCCGACTTGCTGCCAACCGGCATCCCGGTCTGCCGGGTCGATGGTCCACCGCCTGCTTCCGTTCTCGCCGTCGAACGCCGTCAGTCGTGGAGCATTGGGCCGCTGGTGCTCAGCCGGGTCGCCGGCGAACAGCAGTCGCCGACCGTCGAACCCGAACAGCCATGCCCCGAAGTTCGACGTGACGGTTCCACCGGACTCGCCGGTGGCGGCATCGATGAGCCGCCAGGTCTCCGAGTACGCATCGCCGGGCCCGAACTCGCTCGTTCCGACCGCCACGTGTCGTTCGTCGAGGGCGCGGACCTTTGCGATGCCGTCGCCTGTGACCGCTCGGGTCCAGCGCAGCGCGCCAGTGTCAGCGGTGACGACGCCGACCTTGCGCCCGGAGACGACGGGGATCGACTCGGGGTCGACGAGCGGTCGCTCGCGCGGAAAATCTGCGCCCTCGGCCAGCCGCCACCCGATTAATCGACCGGTCCGCCGCCCGGTCTCGTCGTACGTCACGGTCACCGGACTCCCGCCCGCCGGGTCGACCGCGAATCCACCTTCATAGAGCAAGTAGTTCGGTCTCGACGGCTGCCCGACGATCGACGTGCACACCATCATTCCGGTGACCTCGTCCGGCGCGCCACAGCTCGGGGCCATCGACGTCGGTTCACGGTGGACCAGGGTGCCGGTGTCGGCCCGGTAGAAGGAGACGGCACCGTCGTCGGACTCCATCACGATCACCCTGGAGCCGATCACCGACCGCACGGTGCGCTCTCCGGTCGACCCGTTGACCGACCACGAACGCTGCCCCGTCGGCTCGAATCGCGTGATCAACGGTCTCCGGTCCACGGTGGCAGCACCCCTGTCGGGGACCGGGCCCTCCTCGCGGAGTCCGACGCCTGAATCCCTGGGCACCGCAACGACGAATCCGTCATCGACCGACACGATGCTGGGCGTCCCGTGGACGCGGACGGTCTGCACGACGCGCTCGGCACCCGAGGCCAGGTCGAAGAAGGAGACGCGAGCCACGACGTCGCCGCTCAATCGGACGTTCTTCGTACATGCCAGCGTCGGGCCGTCTCCGACGGCGCAGTCGGCCCAGTGACCCGCCTCGCGTCGACTCCACAGCACCTTCCCCGACTGCACGTCGACCGCCGCCAACGTCGTCGTACGCGCGTGCGGCTCGGCAGCGCCGACGACCACCACCACATCATCCGACTGCGCCTTGATCGAGATCGACGCACGTTCATCGGCGGGTTCGTCAGCTCCCAGGACGTCTTCCGCAGTCAGCTTCCACCGTTCACCCGGCGCCGACGGCATGGACTGCAGCGCAATCGGTCCCGGCCCGTACTCGAGATCGTCGTCTCCGCGCGGCCACAACACGACGCCGACCACGACCACCTCGACGATCATCAGGAGAACTACGACGACGGGCAGAACACTCCGATGCGACAGTGGCGGCATATCGCCGATTCAACCATCACGCCGTACGTTGCGGTGACCGATGGTCTGACACACTGGGACTCGTGATCAGAGTGGGACTCACCGGCGGCATCGGCGCCGGCAAATCGACGGTTGCCAAGACCTTCATCGAACACGGCGCGTATCACGTCGACGCCGACCGCATCGCCCGCGAGGTGGTGGAGCCCGGCACGCCGGGTCTGGCTCAGCTCGTCGACGCCTTCGGACCGGAGATCCTCGACGCCGACGGCGCTCTCGACCGTCCGGCCCTCGCGGCGCGTGCATTCGTCGACGACGACAGTCGCAAGCTCCTGAACTCGATCACGCATCCATTGATCGGCGCGCGGACCCAGGAGCTCACCGACGCGGCGCCCGCCGACGCGATCATCCTTCACGACGTCCCGCTCCTCGTCGAAGGGAACATGGCGCCGTTCTATCACGTGGTCGCCGTGGTGCACGCGGATGCGGACGTCCGGCTGGACCGCCTGGTGAACCTGCGCGGCATGGATCCCGAAGACGCGCGGTCCCGAATCGCGGCGCAGGCGACGGACGACCAGCGTCGAGACGTCGCCGACATCTGGCTCGATAACTCGGGGACCCCGGACGAGCTCGCGGCTCAGGCTCTGCGCGTCTGGAACGAGCGATTGATTCCGTTGCGCGACAACGTTGCCGGCCGCGTCTGTGCCGAGCTGCCGACACGGCCACAGGAGTACGACCCTTGGTGGGCCGTATTGGGACGCCGCGTCGTGAACCGCGTATGGGCGCTGGTCGGGGCCGGAGCGACGGCGGTCGAGCACGTCGGCCCGACCGCCGTCGTCGGGCAGTCGGCGCCACCGGTGATCGATATCCGGGTGACGGTCGCCGACCTCGGATCCGCGGATTCGCTCGCGGACGCACTCGCCGACGGCGGGTTCCCGCGGCTGTCGTCGTCCGAGGACGAACGCCTGCACGCCAGCGCCGATCCGGCGCGTCCGGTCCGCGTGCACGTGTGTCCGGTAGCGCCGTCGGCGTAGCGGTTCGCGTGGCGGACGTCAGACTCCGATCGCCCGTCGAATCAGCGCCGACGACGCCAGACAGGGGCCGGTATCCGCTCGGCACGACGAAGCCCGCGCAGTCGGTGACCGCGCGGGCTTCGTCGAATTGAGCGAGATGCTAGGCGACCTCGCCGTCGCGCTCCGCCACCAGAGTGAGGGCGATGTCGACGATCATGTCCTCCTGGCCACCGACCAGACGCCGTTCACCGCACACGGTGAGGATGTCGCGCACGTCGAGGTCGTACCGTTTGGCCGCGGCCTCGGCGTGACGCAGGAACGACGAGTACACGCCGGCGTAACCGAGCGTCAGCGTCTCGCGGTCGACGCGGACCGGGCGGTCCTGCAGTGGCCGGACGATGTCGTCGGCCGCGTCCTCCAGCTTGTTCAGGTCGCAGCGGTGCTCGAAGCCCGACAGATTCGCGACGGCGACGAAGGGCTCGATCGGGCAGTTGCCCGCTCCGGCACCGTGGCCGGCCAGCGAGGCGTCGACGCGGTAGACGCCGTTCTCGACCGCGACCACCGAGTTGGCGACCGACAGCGAGAGGTTCTCGTGAGCGTGGATGCCGATCTCGGTCTCCGGATTCAGCACGGCCCGGTAGGCCTTCACTCGCGCGACCACGTCGTTCATCGTCAGGCGTCCGCCCGAATCGGTGATGTACACGCAGTGCGCGCCGTAGCTCTCCATCAGCTTGGCCTGCTCCGCCAGCTTCTCGGGGGTCGACATGTGCGAGAGCATCAGGAAGCCCGAGACGTCCATGCCGATCTCCCGCGCCGCGGCGATGTGCTGTGCGGAGACGTCGGCCTCGGTGCAGTGCGTCGCGATGCGGACCGACCGGACGCCGAGATCCCATGCGTGCTTCAGTTCCTCGACAGTGCCCACGCCCGGCAGCAGCAGAGTGGTGAGCCGTGCGTTCTTCAGAACACTCGCCGCGGCCTCGATCCACTCCCAGTCGGTGTTGGAACCGGGCCCGTAGTTCACCGAGCCGCCCGCCAGACCGTCGCCGTGCGCCACCTCGATGGCGTCGACGCCGGCCTCGTCGAGCGCAGAGACGATGCGCTTGACGTCGTCGGTGCTGATCTGATGGCGGATGGCATGCATGCCGTCACGCAGCGTGACGTCCTGGACGAAGATGGGGGTGCTCATGCGTTGGACTCCTTCAGCGCTGCGATCCGCTCCGCGTACTGCAGGCCCGCGGACGTCATGATGTCGAGGTTCCCGGCATAGGCCGGCAGATAGTGCGCGGCACCCTCGACTTCGAGGAAGACCGACACCTGGTGGGTGGGAGCCGACTCCGGCTCCTGGGTCATCAGCGTCTGAACCGGCGACCCCTCGGCGATCGGGTTGATCTGCACCTTCTGCTTCAGTCGGTACCCCGGGACGTATGCGGAGACGTCCGCGACCATCTTCTCGACAGAATTGCGGATCCGCTCCTGAGTGTCCAGGTCCGGCGCATCGACCAGCGCATACACGGTGTCGCGCATGATCAGCGGCGGCTCGGCCGGGTTCAGGATGATGATGGCCTTGCCGTTGCGGGCCCCGCCGACCTGCTCGATGGCCGCCGACGTGGTCTCGGTGAACTCGTCGATGTTGGCGCGGGTGCCGGGTCCGGCCGACTTGGACGCGATGGACGCGACGATCTCGGCGTAGGCGACCGGCGCCACGCGGGACACCGCGGCGACGATCGGGATGGTCGCCTGCCCGCCGCAGGTCACCATGTTGACGTTCTGCGCATCGAGATGGTCGCCGATGTTCACCGCCGGCACCACGTACGGTCCGATGGCCGCCGGCGTCAGGTCGATCAACCGCTTGCCCAGCGGCTGCAGGATCGACGCATTGTGCTCGTGGGCTTTGGCCGAGGTGGCGTCGAAGACGATCTCGATCTCGTCGAAGTTCGGCATCGCGACGAGACCCTCGACGCCTTCGTGCGTGGTGGGCACGCCGAGGCGCTGGGCGCGGGCCAGGCCGTCGGAGTCGGGATCGATGCCGACCATCGCACCCATCTCGAGGTGCTTGGCGGTCCGCAGCACCTTGATCATCAGATCGGTCCCGATGTTGCCGGAGCCGATGATGGCGACCTTCGTCTTGCCGCCTGACGTCTTACTCATGGGAGTTCCCTTCACTGAAACGGGCTTTCACCGATCCGAGGCCGTCGATCACGACGGTCACCTCGTCTCCGGGTTGAATCGGGCGCATGGGGCCGAGCGCTCCGGACAGGATCACCTGACCCGCGCGCAGGGGTTCGCCGAAGTCGCGGGCGGCCCGGGCCAACCAGGCGACGGCGTTGAGCGGGTCTCCGAGGCAGGCCGCGCCCTCACCGGTCGAGACCTCCTCGCCGTTGACGAGCATCGACATGCCGACGTCGACGGGACGGAACTCGTCGAGCGTCCTGCGGTCGGTGCCGAGGACGTAGACCCCCGAGGAGGCGTTGTCGGCGACCGTGTCGGCGAATGCGATGTCCCAGCCGTCGATGCGGCTGTCGCAGACCTCCAGTGCGGCGACGCCGTAGTCGATCGCATCGCGGATCTGTTCGATGTCGAGCGGACCGTCGGCGAGATCCTTCTTCAAGACGAAAGCGACCTCCGCCTCGGCCTTGGGCTGCAGCAGCCGGTCGATCGGAACCACCTCGCCGTCGCCGTACGCCATGTCGTCGAAGAGGACGCCGAAGTCGGGCTGGTCGACGCCCATCTGGTCTTGAACGGCCGCAGAGGTGAGGCCGATCTTGCGGCCGACGATCGTCGCACCGCCGGACACCCGGCCCGCGGTCAGCCGTTCCTGGACGCGGTAGGCCGCGGCCAGATCCGTGGGTCCGATCAGGTCGCGCACCGGAGTGCACGCCTGTCTGGTCTGGAGGGCGGTGAGCAGCCGCTGCGCGGCCTGGTCTTCGGCGACCGGATTCTGCGCCGGCTCGCGTTCGGTGGTCTCGGTCATGGTGACCATGCTCACCGCTGTGCCGCCCGAAGAGAAGAGCGTCGTCTCGCTGAGCGAGACGGAGGCGGTAGTGTCGTCCGCATGGCCAGAACGACGCCCTCGAAACCGTCGGATCCGGGCGACGGCGAGCACGCCGTGGACCGCGCCACCGTCGTCGGCAAAGTGGTGACCATCCTCCGGGCCTTCACTGTCGACGACAACGAACTGAGCCTCGCCGAACTGGTGCGCCGCACCGGTCTGCACAAGGCGACGGTGCATCGGCTGGCCGGTGAACTCGTCGGGGTCCGGCTCCTCGACCGGACCGACGACGGGTACCGACTGTCCGGCGGCCTGTTCGAACTCGGGATGCTCGCGTCGGTGGAACGCAGTCTGCTGGAGATCGCGATGCCCTTCCTCCAGGACCTCTACGGGCGAACCCGGGAGACCGTGCACCTGGGTGTCCTCGACGGCCACGAGGTGGTCTACGTGGCGAAGATCGGCGGTCACCGTCAGGCCAGCGCGCCCTCGCGCACAGGCGGCCGGATGCCGTTGCACTGCACGGGGATCGGCAAGGCACTCTTGGCGCACTCGGATCCCGCTCTGCAGCAGAGCGTCCTCGCCGGACCGCTCCCCCGCCGCACCCCGCGAACGATCGTCGCGCCGGGCATCCTGGCGCGCCAACTCGATGCCATCCGCGAATCCGGAGCGGCCTTCGAGTACGAGGAGTCGGCTCCCGGAATTGCGTGCGTTGCGGCGCCGATCCTGGACGTCGCGAACAACACCGTGGTGGCCGCGGTCAGCGTGACCGGCCCGCTCACGCGGTACCGGCCCGAGGCGCACACCGACGCGGTCCGCGCCGCAGCGACCGGGATCGCGTCCACCCTCGACCGTCGACGCACGCTGCGTTGACGAGGCGGGGCGGCCGATCGAATCGGCCGCCCCGCCTCGTCGCCGGAGTGTCGCGAGTCGTCACACGGTCGCACCTTCGGCGGCGGCCGCCGCAGCGGGTTCCGGCTCCGGCACCCGAGCGAACAGAACCACCGCGCACACCAGGCTGAGCAGGCAGACAACGGCGAGATACGCGGTGACGCCGGCGGCGCCACCGGACTCCCCGACCAGCGCCGAAGAGATGATCGGTGCCAGTCCCCCGCCCAGAATCGCGCCGACCTGCAGGATCAGCGAAGTTCCCGAGTAGCGGACGGCGGCCGGGAAGGTGTCGGCGATGATCGCGCCCTGGACGCTGTGCGTGATCGGCACGATGACGCCCATCCCGAGGAACGCCGCGGCGGTGATCACCGCACTGCCCGTGCCGAGCATCGGCAGGAAGACCAGACACCAGATCAGCAGCGCGACCGACCCTCCGACGAACATGGAGCGCCGGCCGCTGCGGTCGGCGATCCGAGTCCAGAACGGGATGGTCGCGAACCAGATCACGGCCGCGACCGAGACGCAGACGATGAGGAAGGAACGGCTGTAATCGAGGTGCTCGGTGCCGTACGAGAGGGTGAAGACCATGAACACGTAGGCCACCGCCGAGTTCGCGATCATCACGCCGAGCGTCAGTGCCATCCGCCCGACACCCACGCGCATCGCCTCTCGCAGCGGGAACCGCTCGACGGCCCGGTGACTGACGACCCGGCTGAACGAGGGCGACTCCTCGACGTGCAGGCGGATCACCAGACCGATCACCACAAGCACCGCGCTGAGCAGGAACGGGATCCGCCAGCCCCACGCGTCGAAGGCTCCGGACGGCATCACCGCATTGGTGGTCAGGAAGACGACGTTCGCCAGGACCAGTCCGGCGGGAGTGCCCATCTGCGGGAAACCCGCGTAGAGGTTCCGCTTGCCTGCGGGCGCGTGCTCCATCGACATCAGCGTGGCGCCGGCACCCTCGCCGCCGAGACCGAGTCCCTGGACCACGCGAAGCAGCACCAGCAGTACCGGCGCCCACACTCCGATGGACCCGTAGTTGGGCACCACGCCGATCAGCGTCGAGGCCGCACCCATCATCAGGAGCGAGACGATGAGCGTGTTCCGCCGTCCGACCCGGTCGCCGAAGTGACCGAAGACGAGGCCACCGAGCGGACGCGCGACGAAGCCGACGGCGAACGTGCTGAAGGCCGCGAGCGTGCCTGCGGCGGGACTCAACGACGGGAAGAACTGTTTGTTGAAGATCAATGCGGCAGCTGTGCCGTAGAGGAAGAAGTCGTACCACTCGAGAGTGGTGCCGACGAGCATCGCCGAGGCGACCCGGCGTCGCGCCTGCTGATCGCTCAGTGCCTTGTCGGAGGATCGGGTGAACATCGATATCGGCCTTTCATGGGTGTGAGGTGACGACGCCGACGAACGATCAGTAATCGGGGTCACATTCAGAAGACGGCATACGGCGGCGCGTGAGAAATGCCTTTCCCCGCGGTACCGATGCCCCGGCGGGCATAGGGATGGAGCGGGCCGTCGGCGCACCACCTGGCGGCCGGACACCGCCCGGCTCCGGTGCGGGGAGACTCAGAGTCCCAGGAAACGCTCGGCGTTCCCGTGTGTGATCAGCGATCGGGTGGTCGAATCCAGGAATTCGCTCTTTCGCACCACTTCGCCGACCGGCCGCTCTCCGAGCGGATAGGGGTAGTCGCTGCCCACCAGCACCCGGTCGCGCCCGATCGTGTCGACCAGCAGCCGCAACGCGCGTTCGTCGAAGACCACCGAATCGACGTAGAACCGTCCGAGATAGTGCGACGGCGGATATTCGGAGGTGCCGATGACATCGTGGCGCCGATGCCAGGCGTTCTCCATCCGACCGAGCCAGAAGGCGAACGAGCCGCCGCCGTGCGCGAAGGCGATCTTGAGTCGCTCGTCCACTCGGTCGAAGGTGCCGCCGAGGATCATCGCCAGAATCGACAGATGCGACTCGGCGGGCATCCCCACCAGCCATTGCGCCATCCAGCGGTCCAGTCGCGGCGATCCCGCCATGTCCCACGGGTGAACGAAGACGGGGACGTCGCGGTCGGCGCAGTGCTGCAGAAAGGTGACGACGCCTTCGTCGTCCAGATCACGATCGCCGACGTGGTTGCCGATCTCGACGCCGCGGTGCCCGTTGGCGAGGCACCGGTCGAGTTCCTCGCATGCGAGATCGGGATCCTGCAGCGGCACCTGACAGAACGGGATCATCCGTTCGCCGGCCGCGTCGACGATCTCGAGTGCCAGATCGTTGAACACCGCGGAGATCCGCGCGGCCTGTTCACCGGTCCTCGCGTAATTGAAGAACACCGGCGTCGGCGAGACCACCTGGGTCGCCACCCCGTCCGCGTCCATATCGCGCAGGCGCACCTCCGGATCCCACGCGTCGGACTGGATCCGGCGGAACTCGACGTCGCCGGTCATCATCATCGCCTCGCGTTCGGACTCCACACGCAGCCACGGCGCTTCGGGACCGGCGACGTCGCGCAGGTCGGGCCATCCCTTCGGCACATAGTGGGTGTGGACGTCGATGATGTCGCTCACTTCAGCCCTTCCCCGGATGGAGGGCGCCGCATTCACGGCAGGTCCTGGCCTGCTCATCGGAACCGAAGGAGTCGAAGACCGGAGGCATGTCCTCGACGAGGTCGCGCACCTGCAACTCCACCTCGTGCAGCTTGGTGTGGCATTCCAGGCAATACCACTGGAATTTCTCCAGCGTGCCCTCCTTGCGGACCCGCTCGATCACCAGACCGATCGAATCGGGGTCTGGCCGCTGCGGCGAATGCGGAATGTTCGCAGGCATCAGCCACGTCTCCCCTTCCCGGACATCGACCCGTCGCGGCCCGTCCTCGGTCATCAGGTTGACGTGGATGTCGCCGCGGAGTTGGTAGAACCACTCCTCGTACGGCTCGTAGTGGTAGTCGTAGCGCTCGTTGGGGCCGCCGACCACCTGAATGATGAAGTCGTCTCCGAGCGCCATCATCTGGTTGTTCACCGGCGGCTTGAGCAGATGGCGGTTGTCGTCGATCCAGCGCTGGAAATCGATGACGGGCGGAATGGTCGTCATGGGAACTCCTGGGGTTGTGAGTGGGTGGCCGAGTCACGGCCGCCGGCGATGTGCGATCGCCTGGATCTCGATGAGCAGGTGCGGATGCGGGAGCTGGTGCACCGCGACGGTGGTCCGCGTGGGACCGTTCTCGTCGAAGTACTCGCCGTAGACGCGGTTGTAGGCGCCGAAATCGTTCATCGACACGAGGTAGGCCGTGACCTGACAGAGGTCGTCGAGTCCGGCGCCGACCTCGGCGAGGATGTCGCGGATGTTCTCGATCACCGCTCGCGTCTGCGCCTCGATGTCGAGGGAGGCGGTGCCCATCTCGTCAACCTCGACGCCGACGAACGTGTTGTCCGGACGGCGCGAGCTGGTGCCGGAGACGAAGATCAGATCGCCGACCGTCTTCACGTGCGGGAATCGTCCTCGAGGGGTGGCTTTTCCGCTGACGACGAGCGCCTCGGCGCCGGCGGCGCTCATCGGCGGGCCGCCTCTCCGACTGCCGTGAAGGACACCGTTCCGAGTCCTTCGACGGTGCACTGCACGTCCGTGCCGTCGGGCGTGGAGGCGGTGAGCGGCAGCGCGGCGGTCGCTGCGCCGGCGAGTATCACGTGGCCGGCCTCGAGCGGAATGCGCCGCCGCCGGCACATGTCGAGGAGCGCGAGCAGGGCCTGAGCCGGATCGCCGAGGATCGCGGCGGTGGAACCGTGCACCGAGTCGGCGCCGACGCGCAGGGTCACGTCGAGGTCCGCCGCGTCGCACAGCGGCGACCACTCCCCGATCGCATATCCGGCCGCCGAGGTGTTGTCGGCCACCACGTCGGCGTAGGTGAAGGCGAAGTCCAGATAACGCGAGTCGATGACCTCCACCGCCGGAGCGATCGCCGAGACCGCGTCGAGGATGTCCTCGTTCGGGTCGTCGAGGCGCACATCGCGCGAGAGCAGATACGCCACCTCCGGCTCCGCCTTCGGGTGGATGAACTTCCCGAGGTCCACCGTGCCGCCGTTCGCGACGGTCATCGCGTCGGTGAGCCGGCCCACGATGACGTCGGAGACGCCCATCTGCGCCATCTTGGCCTTGCTGGTGAACCCGAGTTTCACTCCGACCACGCTCTCGCCGCGCGCCGTTCGCAGCCCGATCAGTTCTTCCTGCACCCGATATGCGAGGTCGACGTCGAAGGCGGTACCGACCGCGGGATCACGTTCGATGCTCGGGGTCTCTCGACATCCGGTCTGGGCGTGGTCGAGACGGCCGGCCAGCGCGGCCGCCTCGTCGTCGGTGGTGTGCATATGCGGTCCTTTCGCTTCGGACGGAGGTGTGGTGGTCACAGTTGCAGGCAGACGTTGGTCGGTTCGGTGTAGAAGTGCAGCGAGGATTCTCCGCCCTCGCGGCCGATGCCGGAGAGCCCGACGCCGCCGAACGGGGCTCGCAGATCACGCAGGTACCAGGTGTTGACCCACGAGAGCCCGACGTTCATCCGCGCGGCGACGCGGTGACCGCGACGCAGATCGTCGGTCCAGACAACCGACGCGAGCCCGTACTCGGTGTCGTTGGCGAGTGCGATCGCCTCCTCCTCGGTGTCGAACGGGACCAGACCGGCCACCGGGCCGAAGATCTCCTCGCGCATCACGCGACTGCTGTTGTCGACGCCCGTCCACAGCGTCGGCGCGATCCACGAACCCCCGTCGAGGTGCTCTCCCACGTCCGGGACCCGGCCCCCGCACACCACATCGGCGCCTTCCGCGCGGGCGAGGTCGAAGTAGCTCAGGACCTTCCTTCGGTGCTTCTCTGAGATGAGCGGGCCGGTCGTCGTCGCCTCGTCGAACGGATCTCCCAGCCGCAGCGAGCCGGCCTCGGTCGCCAGGCCGGCCACCACCTCGTCGAAGATCCGCCGCTGAACGTATACGCGCTCGGTGCACAGACACACCTGGCCGGTGTTGGTGAAGATCGACCGGCTCAGTCCCTTGACCGCCTCGTCGACGTCCGCGTCATCGAAGACGATCGCCGCGTTCTTGCCGCCGAGCTCCAGCGAGACCGGCCGCACCCGCGGCGCCACCGTCCGCATGACGTGACTGCCGGTGGCCGACGATCCGGTGAAGGTGACACCGTCGATTCCGGGATGCTCGGTCAGGAACGCCCCGGCCGAATCGGCGCCGAAACCGTGGACCACGTTGTACACACCGCGCGGCAGACCGGCTTCCGCGAGCACTTCGGCCAGCAGCGAGGCGGTGGCGGGAGTGTCCTCGCTCGGCTTCACCACCACCGCGTTCCCGCAGGCGAGCGCCGGTGCGACTTTCCAGGTGAGGAGCAGGAGCGGGAGGTTCCAGGGGACGATGATCGCGATCACGCCGAGCGGTTTGCGGACCGTGTAGTTCAGGGCTCGGCGACCGTCGGCGGTGTCGGTCAGGTACGACTGCTCGCCGGCGCTCGACACCAGGTCGGCGTACGCGCGGAAGTTCATCGGAGCGCGGGCGACGTCGAGGGCACGCGCCTGTGTCACCGGCTTGCCGGTGTCGGCGAGCTCTGCGGCGACGAAGTCGTCGAAGCGCTGTTCGATCAGGTCGGCGGCACGACGGAGGATCCGGGCCCGATCTGCGACCGGCCGGTCGGCCCAGCCGGCGGCCAGCGCACGTCGCGCCGAACCGACGGCACGGTCGACGATCTCGGCTCCGGCCTCGTGAACCCTGGCGTACGCGGTGCCGGTGGCGGGGTCGACCGCGTCGAACGCCGACGCCGGATCGGGGTCGAGGAATGCGCCGTCGACGTAGTTGCGAATCCATTCGGGGTGGGGTGCGGTCATGAATCCACTGTGATCCGCATCGCCATGTGGTTCAAATACCTAGCGGAATCACTCACATACCGAAATAGTCATAACGGAGATGGTCACAACCGCCGACCGGAGTGCCGGTCGTCATAGCAAAAATGGCATAGTCGGGTACGTGTTCGGTATTAGACGGGTATGAGTTGCGTGCCAGACCCTGAAGACGATTCGTTGCCGTTCGAAGGAGCCCCGTTGTTCGACCCCGAGATCGCCGCCGCATACAGCGCCCGCGGAACCGTGTCCCCGGAAACCTTCGCCAGGGTGATGGACGATTACCGAACGCGGTCCGAGCGCGCAGTCCGGGATCTGCCCGGCGCCCGCGGCGTCGCCTACGACGAGCACAGCGACGAGGTGCTCGACGTGTGGGGGATCGCCGACGCTCCCCGTCCGGTATTCCTGGTGATCCACGGCGGATACTGGCGCTCGCTGTCACGCCTGGACACCGCGTTCATGGCGCGCACGCTGGCCGACCACGGTATCGCCACTGTCGCTGTCGACTACGGACTGGCTCCGGCGACCTCCCTGCCCGAAATGGTCCGTCAAGTCAGGGCGGCCGTCGCATGGGTGCATCGCGACGGACCCGCGCACGGCCTCGATCGCAACAGGATCGTGGTCTGCGGCAGTTCGGCGGGTGCTCACCTCGCCGCGACCACCATGATCGGCGGTTGGCAGGCTGACCTCGGGCTGCCCGATCGCGCAGTGCACGCCGGCCTGCTGATCAGCGGACTCTATGATCTGCGGCCGCTGATCCACGCCGAGGCGAACGAGTGGCTCTTCCTGACCGAGCAGTCCGCTGCCGACCTCAGCCCGGCCCTCGCACCGCTGCCCGACGATCCCGCTCCGGCGGTGATCGCCATGGCCGAGCACGAGGCCGACGGCTTCCGCCGGCAGAGTCGGGACTTCCACCGGCACTGGGCCCGCGGAAGTGCCGGCCCGCTCCTGACCGTTCCCGGACGGAACCACTTCGACGTCTTCGTCGACCTGGCCGATCGCGACACCGAACTGTCGTCGGCCGTGCATCGTCTCTTCGCCCTGACCGCACCGACCCACACCCCGAAATGAGGACCCCCGTCATGTTCCGCAAGATCCTTGTCGCCAACCGAGGCGAGATCGCGATCCGCGCCCTCCGCGCGGCCGTCGAGCTGGGCATCACCACCGTCGCGGTGTACCCGCACGAGGACCGGAACTCTCCCCACCGGTTCAAGGCAGACGAGGCGTACCGGATCGGCGAGCCCGGGCATCCCGTTCGAGCCTACCTCGATGTGGACGAGATCATCCGTGTCGCGAAGGAATCCGGTGCCGACGCCGTCTACCCCGGATACGGATTCCTCTCCGAGAACCCCGAACTCGCACGGGCGTGCGCCGCGGCCGGGATCACCTTCGTGGGTCCGACTGCCGAAGTCCTTCAGCTGACGGGCAACAAGTCTCGAGCGATCGCCGAAGCCCGCGCCGCCGGGCTCCCGGTCCTGGCGTCGACCGAACCCTCCACCGATGTGCAGACGCTGCTGGACGCCGGCGAGTCGATGACCTTCCCGGTCTTCGTCAAGGCCGTCTCGGGCGGCGGTGGTCGCGGCATGCGCCTCGTCGACGATCCCGCGCTCCTGCGCGCGGCGCTCGAAGAGGCCTCCCGCGAAGCGGAGTCGGCGTTCGGCGACGGTGCGGTGTACATCGAGCAGGCGGTGAGCGGGCCGCGGCACATCGAGGTCCAGGTCCTCGGCGACGCCACCGGCGATGTCGTCCATCTCTATGAGCGCGACTGCTCCGTCCAGCGTCGCCATCAGAAGGTCATCGAGCAGGCACCCGCTCCGGACCTGCCCGCGGACCTGCGCGAGCGCATGTGCGCCGACGCCGTGCGCTACGCACGCCACATCGGCTACACCTGTGCCGGGACGGTCGAGTTCCTCCTGGACACCAGCGGCGACTACGTGTTCATCGAGATGAATCCCCGCATCCAGGTGGAGCACACCGTCACCGAAGAGGTGACCGACGTCGATCTCGTCCAGACCCAGTTGCAGCTCGCCGCCGGAGCCACCCTCGCCGGTCTCGGACTGTCGCAGGACACGATCGCGCTGCACGGTGCCGCCATGCAGTACCGGATCACCACCGAGGACCCCGCGAACGAATTCCGGCCCGACACCGGACGCATCACGGCGTACCGGTCGCCCGGCGGCGCCGGCGTCCGCCTGGACGGCGGGACCACGGTCGGCGCGGAGGTCGGCGCCTACTTCGACTCCATGCTGGTCAAGCTCACCTGCCGCGGGTCCACTCGCGACATCGCGCTCGCCCGCGCCCGCCGCGCGCTGATGGAGTTCCGGATCCGAGGGGTGACGACGAACATCCCGTTCCTCCGCGCAGTGCTCGACGATCCGACGTTCCAGTCCGGCGCCGTCGACACCGGCTTCATCGCCGCGCATCCGGAGCTGCTGCACGGCAACGCTCCGGCCGACCGCGGCACACGCATGCTGAACTACCTGGCCGACATCACGGTCAACTCCCCCAACGGCAAGGCTCCGGCGGGCGTGGACCCGGCCTCCAAGCTGCCGCGGCCGGCATCCGAGCGATCCGTGCCGGAGGGCTCCCGCCAGCGGCTCGCCACCCTCGGCCCCGAACGCTTCGCCGCCGATCTCCGTGCGCAGAAGGCGCTGGCGATCACCGACACCACCTTCCGCGACGCGCACCAGTCGCTGCTCGCCACACGCGTCCGCACCAAGGACCTGACCGCGGTCGCCGGCCACGTCTCCTCGAGTATCCCGGAACTGCTGTCGATCGAGGCCTGGGGCGGTGCGACCTACGACGTCGCCCTGCGTTTCCTGCACGAGGATCCGTGGGACCGCCTGGCACGACTGCGCGAGGCGGTGCCGAACATCTGCCTGCAGATGCTGTTGCGGGGACGCAACACCGTCGGCTACACCCCTTATCCCACCGAGGTGACCGATGCCTTCGTGGCCGAGGCCGCCGCCACCGGCGTCGACATCTTCCGCATCTTC
Organism: Gordonia sp. QH-12; assembly: GCF_001578675.1. Classification (NCBI taxonomy): domain Bacteria; kingdom Bacillati; phylum Actinomycetota; class Actinomycetes; order Mycobacteriales; family Gordoniaceae; genus Gordonia; species Gordonia sp. QH-12. The sequence goes on along the minus strand of NZ_KQ969297.1, from coordinate 38,735 downwards.
GACGCGCTGAACGACGTCGACCAGATGCGTCCGGCGATCGACGCCGTGCGCGCGACCGGCACTGCGGTCGCGGAGGTCGCCCTCTGTTACACCGGTGACCTGACGGACCCGGCGGAGGATCTCTACACCCTCGACTACTATCTCCGGCTGGCCGAGCGCGTCGTCGACGCCGGCGCGCACATCATCGCCGTCAAAGACATGGCCGGGCTGCTGCGCGCCCCGGCCGCCACCACGCTCGTGACGGCCCTCCGGTCGCGTTTCGACCTTCCCGTTCACGTCCACACGCACGACACCGCGGGCGGCCAGCTGGCGACGTACCTCGCGGCGTGGAACGCCGGCGCGGACGCGGTCGATGTGGCCGCGGCCCCGATGTCGGGCGGTACCAGTCAACCGTCGATGTCGGCGGTGGTCGCGGCGACCGCCCACACCGACCGCGACACCGGCATCGACCTCGACGCGGTCTGCGAGCTCGAGCCCTACTGGGAGTCGATGCGCGGGCTCTACCACCCGTTCGAGGCCGGCATCCCCGCTCCGACCGGCCGTGTGTACACCCATGAGATCCCGGGCGGTCAGCTGTCGAATCTGCGTGCGCAGGCCACCGCTCTGGGGCTCGCGGACCGGTTCGAGGAGATCGAACGCGCCTACGCCGGTGTCGACCGGGCCTTCGGCCGCCTCATCAAGGTGACGCCGTCGTCGAAGGTCGTCGGCGACCTCGCCCTCGCTCTCGTCGGTTCGGGCGTCAGTGCCGAACAGTTCGCCGCCGATCCGACGGTGGTCGACCTCCCCGAGTCGGTCACCGGGTTCTTCCGCGGCGAGCTGGGCACTCCGGCCGCGGGTTGGCCCGAACCGCTCCGCACCCGGGCGCTCGGCAACACGCCGGCCGTGGCACCGCCGCTCGCCGAACTGACCGACGACGACCGCGCCGGGCTCGCAGCCGACTCGCAGACGCGCCGGACCACACTGTCACGGCTGCTGTTCCCCGGTCCGTCCAGGGAATTCATCGAGCACCGCGAGACCTTCGGCGACACCTCGGTGATCGGCACCCGCGAGTTCTTCTACGGTCTGGTTCCCGGCACCGAACACGTCGTGGAACTCGGACCCGGTGTCACGCTCCTTCTCGGCCTCGAGTCGATCTCCGAAGCCGACGAACGCGGGATGCGCACGGTGATGTGCTGGATCAACGGCCAGCTGCGGCCGGTCCAGGTGCGCGACCGCTCGATCGAAGACGCACGGCCGCGGGCCGAGAAGGCCGATCCGTCGGTTCCCGGTCAGGTGCCCGCCCCGTTCGCCGGCGTGGTCACCCTGGAGGTGTCCGAAGGCGACGAGGTGGCCGCGGGCGACACGATCGCCCATATCGAGGCGATGAAGATGGAGGCGGCGATCACCACGCCGGTGGGCGGCGTGGTCGGCAGGATCGCGGTGCCGGGGGTGGCGCAGGTGGAGAACGGCGACCTGCTGATCACGATCACCTCCGGGGTATGAGTGCGGCGGACCGGCCGTCGATCGATCTGCCGAAACTGCTCGACGGCCGGCTGAAGATCCGGCACCTGGTCTTGATCGACGCGCTGTCGCGGCAGGGCAGCGTGATCGGCGCAGCCGCGGAACTCCACGTCACTCAGCCGGTCGCCACGCGAAGCCTGCGCGACATCGAGGCGATCGTGGGAGTGGAGCTGTATGAGCGCGGCCCGCGGGGAATCACGCCCACGATCTTCGGGGCGGCGTTCACCGAGCACGCGCGGGCGATCCTCGCACAACTGAACCAGGCGGGTCGCCATGTGGTGGAGCTGGCGGACGCCGATCGCGGAACCGTGATCGTCGGGACGCATCTCGCGGGATCGAATGTGCTTCTGCCGCAGGCGATTGTGCAGTTGAAAGCGAAGCATCCGCGACTCACCGTCGTGGTACGAGAGGGCTCGCCGGAAGCGCTGCTCGCCGAGCTCGAGGCGGGTCGCATCGACATGATCGTCGGTCGTCTGACATCGCCGAGCACATCGACCATCACGCGTCTCCCGTTGTACGAGGAGTCGGTGGAGGTCTTCGCCGGCTCCACCCACCCCCTCGCGGGGGCCGGACCCTTCTCTCTCGCCGACACCCGCGGTTACCCGTGGGTACTCCCCGGCGTCGAGACCGCCCTGCGCGGGGAACTCGAAGCGGTGTTCGCCCGCAGCGGAACCGCGTTGCCGGAGAACCGTGTGGAAGCGACGAGCTTCCTCACGGTACGGGAGCTGCTGCACCATACGGAGACGCTCGCTGTGCTGCCCAGCCTCATCGGACGCGGCGACGCCCGCCTCACCCCGCTCGACGTGGACCTCGGATCCATCGGGCACAGCGTCGGACTCACCGTCGCCGCCGACCGTCCGCTCAGCCCGTCGGGCCAGGCTCTCGTCGCGCACCTGCGGACGGTCGCCGAAGTACGGCTCGGTTGAGACTGCAGGAAACGGACAGGTCGGCGGCGCCGCCGTCAGTGTTCGGACAGGGTGATCGAAGCTCCCGAATCAGGGTGGTAGTTCCAGAACATCTCCCAGCCCTCCCAGTCGGCCTGCTGCGTTCCGTCGATGGCGCGCGTGCCGAGCACACGCGCGTCCACGCTGGACGGTGCCTTCGTCTGCTCTAGGAGGCAGTCGTACACGGCCTGGGAGGTGGACCGGTCGGGGTGATAGGTGAATTCGATCGTCTTCCCGTCTTCGGCAAGAGTGAGCGTCGAAGAGCTGGAATCGCATTCGGCGACGACGGAACTCGCCGTAACTCGTGACGGCCCGCTGTCGACGACGACGAGGACGATCACCGCGACGATGACGCCGAGAACCACCGTCCCGGCCGCGATCCACGGCACGATGCCGCGTCTCCTCCCCCTCCCGGCGGGCGGTACCGGTGCTGACGGCACCGGAGAATGCGGGACCGAAGGATGCGGAGTGGGGAGCGGCTGCTGCGGGGGACGGTTCATTCCAGTCATGGGCGGAAGTTATCAACCGACTACGACAAAACCGGTGTATCCGACGTTGCGCCGGTCCGCGGACCGCGGTTGGGCGCCGCCGTCAGTGGCCGGCGGCGCCGATCGACTCGTAGGCCCACATCGTCAGGTATGCGGCGGCCAGGAAGACAGCGACCGCGACGGCGACGCCGGACGACTGCACGTGCGCGAAGGGTGATCTCACCCATCCCATCGTCTGGGCGACGACGGCGTCCGGCCGGGTCACGAGATCCCAGGAGTTCCAGCGCTGGAATCGGCCGATGACCACTCCTACGGCGCAGAGGATCACCGATGCGGCGACGGCGGCCCAGCCCGCGGCCCGTCCCCAGTCCGCTTCGATGCGTCGGTGCACCAGCCGCATCGAGACCACGCCGAGCATCACGCCGGTCCATGCCGCGAATCCGTACTGGAGAATGTGCCGCCAGAGTTCGTAGCCTTCGCCCAGATGCACGAGGTCGGTGATCAGGTAGGGCGCGTTGGGCAGGAAGGCCAGCCACGCGAGTCCGAGCGGAATCAGCGCAAGCTTGTTTCGCACGATGACGAAGGCGCACGCGATCAGCAGCGGAAGCCAGGCGAGGAATAGGTTCCAGATCAGGAAACGGGTCGGATACACCAGCGGCGCATGGGGATCGGTCACACCGACGACGATCGTCAACGCCGTCGTCGCGGCCAGGGCGCCGATCAGGGCGAGCCGGCGCCAGGTGAAAGACATCGTGTCCGAAGTCGGCTCTTCTCGCATGGCCACACGGTACGCGAGCGGCCGAGCCCGAGCTCGCCCCGACTCGTCCGGACAGACGACAACACCCCGGAACCGAGGTTCCGGGGTGTTGTTCAGTCAGTCACTCCGACCGACCGCGCGTGAATCAGGCGTTGCCCGACAGCTTCTCGCGCAGTGCGGCGAGCTGCTCGTCGCTGGCGAGCGATCCGCCGGTCTGGGCCGGGCCGCTGCTCGACGAGGTCGACTGCGAAGCCGAGCTCGACGACGAGTAGTCGCTCGGAGCGTTCTCCGCCTCGGCGGCAGCCGCGGCGAACTTCTCGATCTGAGCGGTGTGCAGCTTGTGACGGCGCTCGGCCTCCGCGTAGCGGGCCTCCCACTCCTCACGCTGCTTGTCGTAGCCCTCGAGCCACTCGTTGGTCTCGGCGTCGAAGCCCTCGGGGAAGATGTAGTTCCCCTGGTCGTCGTAGCTGTCGGCCATACCGTACTTCGAGGGGTCGAACTCCTCGGTGTAGTCCTCGTTGGCCTGCTTCAGCGACAGCGAGATGCGGCGGCGATCCAGGTCGATGTCGATGACCTTGACCATCGCGTCGTCGCCGACGGAGACGACCTGGTCCGGAACCTCGACGTGGCGCTCCGCCAGCTCGGAGATGTGGACCAGACCCTCGATGCCCTCTTCGACGCGCACGAAGGCGCCGAACGGCACGAGCTTGGTGACCTTGCCCGGAACGATCTGACCGATCGCGTGGGTACGGGCGAACTGGCGCCACGGGTCTTCCTGGGTGGCCTTCAGCGACAGCGACACGCGCTCGCGGTCCATGTCGACGTCGAGGACCTCGACGGTGACCTCGTCGCCGACGGTGACGACCTCGGACGGGTGATCGATGTGCTTCCACGACAGTTCGGAGACGTGAACCAGACCGTCGACGCCGCCGAGGTCGACGAACGCACCGAAGTTGACGATCGAGGACACGACGCCCTTGCGGACCTGGCCCTTCTGCAGCTGGTTGAGGAACTCGCTGCGGACCTCCGACTGGGTCTGCTCCAGCCAAGCGCGGCGCGACAGAACGACGTTGTTGCGGTTCTTGTCGAGCTCGATGATCTTGGCCTCGACCTCCTTGCCGATGTACGGCTGCAGGTCGCGGACGCGACGCATCTCCACCAGCGAAGCCGGGAGGAAGCCGCGCAGGCCGATGTCGAGGATCAGGCCGCCCTTGACGACCTCGATGACGGTGCCCTTGACGGCCTCGTCCTTCTCCTTGAGCTCCTCGATCGTGCCCCAAGCGCGCTCGTACTGCGCACGCTTCTTCGACAGGATCAGGCGGCCTTCCTTGTCCTCCTTGGTGAGAACGAGGGCCTCGACCTCGTCGCCGACGGTGACGACTTCGTTGGGGTCGACGTCGTGCTTGATCGACAGCTCGCGCGAGGGAATGACGCCCTCGGTCTTGTAGCCGATGTCGAGCAGGACCTCGTCGCGATCGACCTTGACAATGGTGCCTTCGACGATGTCGCCGTCATTGAAGTACTTGATCGTCGAGTCGACAGCGGCGAGGAAGTCCTCGGCCGAGCCGATGTCGTTGACGGCTACTTGCGGCGAGGAAATCGTGGGGGACGACATATGTTGAGTTGCTCCGGACAGGTATCTAGTAGGTACGGTAAACGGGACAGTCTTCGCAGGCTGCGCCCGGTTTCCTTCGATTGTGCGCACCGCCTCGACGTGACGTTCCGGTCGGCGCAGAGTGCATGCTTCGCGCATACACGTGTGTAAGCGTACTACTGCGGGCCTACCTGCACAAATACAGTCTCCGGGACGCGCGCACAGAAGGAGCCGAGGATGGCACATTCGATCGAGATCCTGCCCGATCCCGAGACCGAGGCCGCCGTTCGTGCGCAGTGGGACGCGCTCGAAGCCGCCGGATTGCCGAGCGCGGGCCGGGTGCGGGCCCGGACCAATCGGCCGCACTGCACCCTGCTCGCCGGCACTGCGATCTCGCCCGCCGCCGATTCCGCCCTGGCCTCCACGGCCCAGCGACTGCCCTTCGAGTTCCGAGTCGGCGGCGCGGTCGTGTTCGCCGCCGGCCGCAAGTACACACTGGCCCGCGCGGTGGTGCCGTCGTCGGAACTGCTCACCGTCCATGCGACGATCGTCCGGCTCACCCGCGAACGGGTCACCGAGCTCGCGCAGCACAGCCTGCCCGGACAGTGGACGCCGCACGTGACGCTCGGGCTGCGACTGACTGCCGACGAGCTCGCGGCCGCGCTGCAACTGCTGTCGTGGCCGACCGTCGTAGGACGGGCGTCGGCCATCCGCAGGTGGGACGGCGACGCGAAGGTCGACGTGGTGATTCCCGGCCGAGGCTGCTGAGGTCGACGTGTGCTCCGCGTTCAGTGACCGGCATGCGGTCACTAGGCTCGGAGCCAACGCCATGCCACGAGAGGACCATCTCCATGACTTCCCGACCGCCTCGCGTCCTCGGTGAGATCGACTCGGCCGTCAGCGAACGAGCGAACCGGACATGGTGGGACGGCGAAGCCGACGAGTACCACGAGGAGCACGGCCACTTCATCGGCGGCGACACACCGGGAGGCGAGTTCGTCTGGGGCCCCGAGCGCTACCGGGAGTCGGAGGCCCGGCTTCTCGGCGACGTCGCCGGCCGCGACGTGCTCGAGGTCGGATGCGGCTCGGCGCCGTGCGCGAGATGGCTGAAAACCCAGGGCGCCAACGTGATCGGTCTCGACGTGTCGATCGGCATGCTGCGGCACGGCCTGGAGTCGATGCAGCGCGACGACGCACCGGTTCCCCTCGTCCAGGCCGGCGCCGAGCACCTCCCCTTCGCCGACGAGTCGTTCGACAAAGCCTGCTCGTCGTTCGGCGCCGTCCCGTTCGTCGCCGACTCGGCCCGCATGATGCGCGAGGTCGCGCGGGTGCTGCGCCCCGGCGGCCGATGGGTGTTCGCCACCAACCATCCGATTCGCTGGATGTTCCTCGACGACCCCGGACCCGAAGGTCTCGTGGTTCGTATGTCGTACTTCTCGCGAACCCCATACTCGGAGACCGGCGACGACGGCGAAGTCACGTACGTCGAACACCACCGGACGATCGGTGATCGCGTTCGCGAGATCGTCGCCGCGGGTTTACTGCTGGAGGACATCGTCGAGCCGGAGTGGCCCGACGACCTCGAGGACGAGTGGGGCCAGTGGTCGCCGCTGCGGGGCTCCTACTTCCCGGGCACCGCCATCTTCGTCTGCCGCAAGCCCGAATGAGGCGCGCAGAGCCGTCGAGTCTCGACGGCGCGACCGTCCGCCGTCTCGGGTCTCCCGCCGACCGAGCGAACCCAACCCTCCCGCCGACGAGCGAACCCGGCCCTCCCGCTGGTTGAGCGAGCGGAGCGAGTCGAAACCACCCAGACCACCCTCCCGCGTGCACCAATGGATTTCGACTCACTGCGCGCACGCAACCCGCTGACGGTCACCCAGCGTCAAGCTCGACGCGGCGACTTCGACGATCTGCCCGGAGCCGGCGAACCTCTCGATCTGTCAGACCACGACGACCCGGATTGGTGGATCAAGCGCTACTTGAAGCGAGAGCGGCTCGTCTCACTGCCGCCGTCCCTCCAATTGCGGAAGGACGACGCCGAACTCGACGCCGAACTCGATGCGATGTCCAGCGAGCGGGCCGCGCGCCGCGAGGTGGAGGATTTCAACACCCGGGCGGTCAACGCCCGGTATCAGACCCCGGAAGGGCCGCCACTGATCACGATGCCGCGCGACGTCGAGGCGACAATCGGCGCGTGGGCCGCCCGCCGGGCGGCTCGAGCCGAGCAGGCTCGCACGCACGCTGAGATCGCGACCGACTCCGCTCCGGGCACGAGACGTGGCGGCGCGGCGTAGCCTGGGCTCATGTGCCGCAACATCACCGAACTGCGCGGCCTTGAGCCGGCAGCGACTGACGAAGAGATCCGGGCAGCCGCGCTGCAGTACGTGCGGAAGGTCTCCGGAATCCGCAAAGTCACCGACGCCAACCACGACGCGATCGAGACGGCGGTAGACGCCGTGACCGCGGCGACCGTCGAACTCCTCGACGCACTTCCGGCCCGCAGGCAGCCTCCGCGAACCGTCCCGCCGCTGCGGCGTCCCGAAGTACGAGCACGAATCGCGGCGCGCGAGGCGCGCCGACCGATTCAGTCCTCCTGATCGATCTCCGCCAATACCTTGCGCAATCGACTCCGATCGGAGGACGAGAGCCGACGGAACAACGCCGACTCGACCACGTCCAGGCCCCTGTCGGCCTCACCGAGCCGCTCGGTGCCGGCAGGGGTGATCGTGACGATCTGCCGACGCCGATCCTTCGGGTCCGGGGAACGCGCGGCCAGCCCCTCCTTCACCAAGCCGTCGATGTACGGAACGAGATCGGGCGGGTCGACGCGCACCGCCTCGGCGAGCTGCCGCTGATAGAGCCCCTCGCCGTCGACGAGCACCGCGAGGATCGCGTGTTGATGCGGCAGGAGCCCGTGCCGTCTCAGCTCCGCCGCATACGCCCGGCGCACCCCGATCGCCGCCTTCACCAACTGGAAGCCGAGCCGTGCGCTCAGTGAATCGCCGAGAAGATCTTCTGACGGCGCCTTACCTGTCATCCCGTCAGCCTATCGAGTGCGGCAACTCTCACCGATTTCGTTATGAATCATAATTGTTGGTTGACCCATTCATTATTGCGGTCTACCTTCAGACGCGAGAACACGTTCCCCAAGCGAAGGACTCTCGAATGATTCAAGAACTCTCGTACGTCGGCTTCGGCTCACCGCGCTCGTCGGACTGGGCGACCTACGGACCCGAGATCGTCGGCGCGATGATTCACAGCCGAACGTCCGACGGTACGGTCCGGCTCGCTGTCGACGACGTCGACTTCCGCATCTGCATCCACCCCGGCGCGACCGACGAACTCCGATACACCGGCTGGGGCTTGGCCAACGAGACCGATCTGCACGCGTTCGCCGAGCATCTCGCGCGCCGCGGATTGAGCCTGGAGTGGGCCGACGCACCGGTCGTGCGCGACCGCGGCGTCGCCGAACTGGCCTGGTTCACCGACCCGTGGGGACTTCGCCACGAACTGTCCTGGGGCAAGGGCGCCACCCCCAACTCGTTCCGCGCGGGACGGACCATGCGCGGCGGGTTCGTGACGGGCGATCAGGGGCTGGGACACATCGTCTACCAGGTACCGGACCTCGCGGAAGCCGACGAGTTCTATTCCGGGGTACTCGGATTCCGGCTCTCCGACCGAATCGTGTCGGATCACTTCGACGTGCGGTTCTACCACGTCAACGGCCGCCACCACTCGCTGGCGCTCGCGGAGGCGCCCGGCCACATCGGCGTGAACCACCTGATGCTGGAATACCAGCACATGGACGATCTCGGCCGCGCGATCGACCTGGTCGAGAAGCATCGCGTCCCGGTGATGCAGACGCTCGGCCGGCACTCGAACGACCTCATGACATCGACCTATGTCGGGACGCCGTCGGGGTTTCAGCTGGAGCTCGGCTACGGGGGTCTGGTGGTCGACGACCTGAGCTGGATCGCCCGCACCTACCGCAAGCCGAGCTTCTGGGGCCACCGCTTCACCGAGGCGGCCCGGACCGATCCGCCCGGGATCCTCACGCCGATCGCCACCGTGTGAGCGGGCCCGCTACAGCAGCTTGGAGAGGAACTCCTGGGTTCGCGCCTGCTGCGGGTTCGACAGCAGCTCACGGGGATCCCCGCGTTCGACCACCACTCCACCGTCCATGAAGACCAACTGGTCGGCCACCTCGCGGGCGAAGCCCATTTCGTGGGTGACCACCACCATCGTCATCCCCTCCGCGGCGAGGGTCCGCATGACCGCCAGCACGTCGCCGACGAGTTCCGGGTCGAGAGCCGAAGTCGGCTCGTCGAAGAGCATCAGCTTCGGATCCATGGCGAGCGCGCGGGCGATGGCGACGCGCTGCTGCTGTCCGCCCGAGAGCTGGGCCGGGTAGGCGTCGGCCTTGGCCCGCAGGCCCACCTGGCTCAGCAGGTCCAGAGCACGCTCGGTGGCCTCGCTCTTGGACTTCCCGCCGACCAGGACCGGAGCCTCGATGATGTTCTCCAGCGCGGTCCGGTGCGGAAACAAGTTGAAATGCTGAAACACCATCCCGATGTCGCGGCGCTGCCTGGCCGCCTCGCGCGGGCTGAGCTCGTAGAGTCGGCCGCCGCGCTCTCGATAACCGATCAGTTCGCCGTCCACCTCCAGACGTCCGGCGTTGACCTTCTCGAGGTGATTGACGCACCGCAGAAAGGTGGACTTCCCCGAGCCCGAGGGGCCGATCAGACATGCGACCTCGCCGGGTTGCACCTCGATGGACACACCCTTCAGCACCTGAAGGGCACCGAAGTTCTTGCATACGCGGTCGGCCAGCACCATCGGCCGGCCGCCGTCGGACGAAACACCGGTGTCCGTCACTTGCCCTCCTCCACGACCGTCTTGTTGGCGGCGGCGAGCGCCTGCAGCTGGCCCTCCGACAGCTCGCGCGAGGCACCCTTCTCGTAGTGCTTCTCGACGAAGTGCTGCCCGATCATCAGCACCGAGGTGACGACCAGATACCACGTCGACGCCACGAGCAGCATCGGGATCGGCTGGAAGTTGACGCCCGAGATATCCCGTTGGCGGCCGTACAGTTCGAGGCTGAAAGGCACCGCGGCCACGAGGCTGGTGGTCTTGAGCATGCTGATGACCTCGTTGCCGGTGGGCGGGATGATCACCCGCATCGCCTGTGGCAGCACGATTCGCCGCATCGTCTGCCACCACGACATGCCCAGCGCCACCGACGCCTCCATCTGTCCTTCGCCCACGGAGGAGATGCCGGCGCGGACGATCTCCGCCATATACGCGGCCTCATTGAGGGCGAGCCCGATCACGGCGATCAGGAAGACGTACTTGAGGCTGAAGGCCTGGATGTCGATTTCGAACGCGGTCGGGCCGAAGGGTATGCCGACCCGGACGGTCTTGTAGAGCGAACCGACGAGCCCCCACAGGACCAGCTGAACGAAGATCGGAGTGCCACGGAATACCCACAGGTACACCCAGGCCACGGAACTGAGCACCTTGTTCTGCGACATCCGCATCACCGCCAGGATCACGCCGAGGATCACCCCGATGATCATCGCGAGGACGGTCAGCGCCAGCGTGTATCCGACACCCGACAGGATGCGTTCTTCGAACAGGTACTTGCCGTAGGTGGACCAGTGGTAGGCGGGATTGGTGGCCGCGCCGTACACGAAGAGCCCGACCAGCCCGAGAATGATCACAGCGGCGATCCACTGTCCGGGATGCCGGAGGGGGACGGCCTTGATCGGTGCGGGGGTCTCCGCCGTGTCGCCGGCCCGGATGTCACTTGCCGTCATCGGTTCAGCCCTTCGCTCCGTTGATCTCGGATCGCTGAATCATTCCTGCTTCCACTCCCCAATGTGTGGCGATCTTCTCGTACTGACCGTTGTCGATGAGGTACTGCAGGGCTGCCTGCAGAGCGGGTCCGAGCGCAGAGCCCTTGACGATCGGCCACCCGTACGGCGCCGCGTCGTACAGCGGCCCCACTTCCTCGAGCTGACCGTCGGTCTTCTTGATCGCGTACGCGGTCACCGGAGAATCGGCCGAGAACGCGTCGATCTGGCCCAGGAGCAAGGCGTTCACCACCTGATCCTGGGTTTCGAACTTGACTTTGATGATCGGGTCCTTGCCCGCCTTCTCGCATGCGGCGCTCTTGGCGGGGACCTCATCGGTGTCTTCGACCGTGGTGCTCTGCACTCCGACGCGGAGGCCGCAGGCGTTGTCCGGGTCGATCCCCCTGCCCACCTTCTGCGCCCATTTGATTCCGGCGCTGAAGTAGTCGACGAAGTCGACCTCCTTCTGCCTCTCCAGCGAGTCGGTGAACGACGACATCCCCAGATCGAACGTGCCGCCCTGCATCGCGGGGATGATCTTGTCGAAGTCGGACTCGCTGTACTCGGCCCGCAGCCCGAGGACGCCGGCCACGGCGTTCATCAGGTCGACGTCGAATCCGATGATGTGACCTTCTCGGTCCTTGAACTCGTTCGGCTGGTACGGCGGGTTGGTACCCACACGCAGCACTCCGGATTCTCGAATGCTCGCGGGCAGCATCGCGGCGATCTCGGGCTGCTTCTCCACCTTCACCGTTATCGGCTTGGTGTCGAGCGCCGACTCGTCGACCACGCAGCCCGACAGCACGGGAACTGCGAGCGCCGCGGCCGCCACACCGGCCAGCACCCGCACGCGCAGCGATCGCACTCGCATCGGCACCTCTCCGTCGTGACCGGGGATCGGTGTGATCCCCCGGAGTCTATGAGTATGACGGGTTCGCCGGCCGCCGCGGCCGACCGGGGCGAGATTCAGCCGACCTGCGCCGCGACCGCCGCCCCGAACTCCGAGGTCGACGCACCGCCGCCCAGGTCGGCCGTGGCGATCCCCTCACCGAGCACATGGGCCACCGCGCCGTCGATCGCATCGGCCGCTGCCGACAGTCGGCTGTCGCCCGAACGCGCAGCATGCCAGCGCAGCAGCATGGCGCCCGAACCGATCATGGCGACCGGATCGGCGATGCCGCGGCCGGCGATGTCCGGTGCGGCGCCGTGCACCGCCTGCGCCATGGCGCGCGTGTCCGAGGCGTTGATCGACGGGGCCAGGCCGAGGGAACCGGATAGTTCAGCCGCCAGGTCCGACAGGATGTCGCCGAACAGGTTCTCGGTGACGATCACATCGAAGTCAGCCGGGCGACGCACCAGCAGCGCCGCCATCGCGTCGACGTGCTGCTCGTCCACCCGGACGTCCGGGTAACGCTCGGCGACCGCGAGGCATTCGTCCCGGAACAGTCCCGTCGTCAGTCGCAGCACGTTGGCCTTGTGCACCACGGTGACGTGCCCGCGCCGCCGCCGTGCCGCTTCGAAAGCCTCGACCGCGATGCGTTCGGACGCCGCGCGGGTGACCACGCCCACCGCGAGCGCGACGTCCGGCGTCGGCATGAACTCGCCGCTGCCGATCGTCATGTTCCGGTCCGCGTACAGTCCCTCGCTGTTCTCCCGGACCACCAGGACATCGATGTCGGGCGCGGTCGCCGTCACACCGGAGACAGCCCGGGCGGGCCGCAGGTTCGCGTACAGACCGAACTGCTTGCGCAACACCGCGCCCGGCGGCGGATACCGCACTTCGGCCGGGTACGAGGCGCTGTCATGCGGTCCGACCACCCAGAGATCGAACTTCTCCAGCGCGTCGAGCGTGCTCGCGGGCACGGGCGCGCCGTCGGACTCGACGGCGGCGGCACCGAACGGCAGCGCGGTGGTCTCCACCGTCAGCCCCTGTGCCGCGAGGGCCCGGGTCGCGACGTCCACGGCCACCGGGACCACCTCGGGTCCGATTCCGTCGCCCTCGAGGACTGCGAGGCGGAGCGTGTCTGTCATTCGCGGGTTCCTGTTCATCGGGACTGTCTCTGTAAGAGAAGGTCCCATACTTCGGCTGACCGTCGCCACGTTGTCGCGGAGTCACCGCGGCTGGTGTTCGTCTCGATGCGCTCCGTCGCTTCGCTCCTGCGCTTACTCGACAACCCTGTTCGGGTCAGTGCGCGGCGTCGTCCCAACTCCGGCCGTAGCCGACCGAGACCTCCAGTGGAACCGAGAGCTTGATCGCTCCGCCCATCTCGGCGCGGACCACCGCCTCCACCGTCTCCCGCTCGCCCCGGGCTACCTCGATCACCAGTTCGTCGTGCACCTGCAGCAGCATCCGCGACGACAGCTTCTCGGCCCGCAACCGGTTCTGCACGTTGATCATCGCCACCTTGATGATGTCGGCGGCGGTGCCCTGAATGGGGGCGTTGAGCGCCATCCGCTCGGCGGCCTGACGACGCTGGAAGTTGTCGGAGTTGAGGTCGGGCAGATACCGGCGCCGGCCGAACAGGGTGGCCGTGTACTCGTTCCGGCGCGCCTCCTCGACGACGCGGTGAAGATAGTCGCGGACGCCGCCGAAGCGATCGAAGTACTGCTCCATCTGCTGCTTCGCCTCTTCGCGGCTGATCCCGAGCTGAGCGGCCAGACCGTATGCCGACAACCCGTAGGCCAGGCCGTACGACATCGCCTTGACCCGTGAACGCATCTGCGGGTCCACCTGGTCCACCGGAACCCCGAAGGCACGCGAACCGACGAAGTTGTGCAGGTCCTCACCGGTGTTGAAGGCCTCGATCAGTCCCTCGTCCTCCGAGAGGTGCGCCATGATCCGCATCTCGATCTGCGAGTAATCGGCCGTCATCAGGCTCTCGAACTCCACGGGCGCGGCCCCGATCGGCACCGGGCCCGGCGCCACCACGAAGGCATGCCGGATCTGGCGGCCCGCATCGGTGCGCACCGGGATGTTCTGCAGGTTCGGGTCCGTCGAGGACAGCCGACCCGTCGCCGCCACGGTCTGATTGAACGTGGTGTGGATGCGCTGATCGTCCGCGACGGTCTTCTGGAGGCCCTCCACCGTCACCCGCAGCCGGGTGGCGTCGCGATGCTCGAGCAGATGCTTCAGGAACGGATGCTCGGTCTTCTCGTACAACGACGTGAGAGCGTCCGCGTCGGTGGTGTAGCCGGTCTTGGTCTTCTTCGTCTTCGGCATGTCGAGCTTGTCGAAGAGGATCGCCTGCAGCTGTTTGGGCGACCCGAGGTTCACCTGCTCGCCGATCACCTCGTACGCCGCCTCGGCCGCGTCGCGCACCCGCTGCGCGAACCCGCGCTCGAGCGCGTCCAGGTGTTCGACGTCGACGGCGATGCCCGCGCACTCCAGTTCGGCGAGAACGAACGCGAGCGGAAGTTCCATCTCTCGCAGCAGCGCCGAGCCCTCGATCCGCTCCAGTTCCGTGTCCAGCGTGTCGGCGAGTTCGGCGACAGCCTGGGCCGACAGCATCAGTTGATCTGCCGCGCGCTGCGCGTCGGCGTCGTCGTCGAGCAGCGAGAGCTGACCGTCGTCGGTCTGGGCGTCGTCCGCCTTGAGCTCGCGTCGCAGGTACCGGAGCACGAGGTCGTCGAGGTTGAAGGTCCGCTGTCCCGGCCGCACCAGATACGCGGCGAGAGCGGTGTCGGAGGTGACTCCGGCCAGCGTCCACCCGCGTCCGCGGAGCGCGTGCAGGGCCCGCTTCACCTCGTGCACGGCCTTGGGCCGGGTCTCGTCGGCCAGCCAATCCGCCAGCGCCGCATCGTCGTCCACACTCAGCGAGGTGGGATCGATGAACGCGGCCTCTCCGTCGGACCCGGCGATAGCGAGCGACTCGACGTCGCTGCCGACCACCGCGCGCCGACCGGTCACCGCGAGTCCGCTGCGCCCCGACGCGGTGTGTTCGGCCAGCCACCCGGCCACCTCACCCGAGCCCAGTCGCGTCCCCCGCAGGTCGAAGCCCGACTCCGCCTCGGGCTCAACCGAGGTCAGGGTGGAGAACAGCCGGTCGCGCAAGACCTTGAACTCGAGATCGTCGAAGAGCCGGTGGATCCGGTCCCGGTCCCAGCCGTGCAGGGCCAGGTCGTCGGGGCCGGCGGGCAACTCCATGTCGCGGACCAGTTCGGTCAGCCTGCGGTTCATGATGACGCCGGCCAGATTGGCGCGCAGTGAATCACCCACCTTGCCCCGCACCTCATCGGCCCGGTTCACCAGTTCCTCGAACGAGCCGTATTCGCGGATCCATTTGGCCGCCGTCTTCTCCCCGACCCCCGGGATGCCCGGGAGGTTGTCGCTGGGGTCGCCTCGGAGCGCGGCGAAGTCCGGATACTGCGACGGCGTGAGGCCGTACTTCTTCTCCACCTCTTCGGGGGTGAAACGGGTGAGCTCCGACACCCCGCGCTTCGGATACAGCACGGTGATGTTCTCGTTGACCAGCTGCAGTGAGTCGCGGTCGCCGGTGACGACGAGGACCCGGTACCCCTGGCGGTCGGCGGCCGTCGCGAGCGTGGCGATGATGTCGTCGGCCTCGTACCCCTCGATCGCCATCACCGGGATGCCCATCGCGTCGAGGACGTCCTTGGTGAGGTCGACCTGGCCCCGGAATTCGTCGGGCGACGAACTCCGCTGCGCCTTGTACTCGGGGAACATCTCCGACCGGAAGGTCTGCCGGGAGACGTCGAACGCGGCGGCGATGTGGCTCGGCTCCTCGTCGCGCAGCAGATTGATCAGCATCGACGTGAAGCCGTAGACCGCGTTGGTGCTCTGGCCGGTGTTCGTCTTGAAGTTCTCGGCGGGCAACGCGAAGAACGCCCGGTAGGCCAGCGAGTGACCGTCCAGAAGCATCAGCGTCGGCCTGCCGCCCGCCTTGCCCGCGGCTCTGGTCCCCGCACCCGACTTGTTCGTTGTCTGCGCTGCACTCACGCAGACGAGTCTAGGGCGTGGGTCGGACAGTCGCGGCAGCCCGCTACGACCGCGGCTGGTCGGTCCCGTCGCCGAGCGTGTCGACCACGATCTCGGCGACGGCTTTCATCGTGGCGCGCTTGTCCATCGCGTTCCGCTGAATCCAGCGGAAGGCCTCCGGCTCGGTCATTCCCTGCTTGTCCATGAGCAGACCCTTCGCCCGCTCGATGAGTTTCCGGGCCTCGAAACGGCCTGACATGTCGGCGATCTCAGCCTCGAGCACCTTGAGCTCACGATACCGGCTGAGCGCCACCTCGATCGCGGGGACGAGGTCGGCCTGGTTGAACGGCTTGACCAGGTACGCCATCGCGCCGGCGTCGCGGGCACGTTCGACGAACTCACGCTGGCTGAACGCCGTCAGCATGACGACGGGTGCGATCCTCTTGCGCGCGATCTCGCTGGCCGCGTCGATGCCGTCGCGGACCGGCATCTTCACATCCATGATGACGACGTCGGGACGGAGCTGCTCGGCCAGATCGACGGCGACCTGACCGTTCGGGGCCTCCCCGACGACGTCGTATCCCTCGTCGCGCAGCATCTCGATCAGATCCATGCGGATCAGCGAATCATCCTCGGCGACAACGACTCTGCTCGCCGGCTTGTCGGGGTCGTTCATCGCTTCGCTCCGATCGCTGACGGCGGTCACGCATCTGCGCCGAACGCAGAATCCATACGTGCCCCGGGCCGGACTCGAACCGGCACCTCGTTAGAGACCGCATTTTGAGTGCGGCGCGTCTGCCAATTTCGCCACCGGGGCCGGTGGTGGTGCGAGATGCAAGTGTACTCATGCTCTGGTCCGGATCGCGCATCCGCCCCATGCCGCGGCGCGGTGGCGGGCGACGCGCCCCACACGACTCTTCCCTTTCCTTCACCTCCGACTTATTGTTACCTGAGAGTCAGGTCACAGAACGATGAAGGCGTGTCCGGTTCGACTCTGCTTGCTCGGGGAGGAAACACCAGGTGAAGTCATCACTACGCGGCCGGATCGTGACCGCTGCCCTCGCACTGCTCATCGCCCTGCCGCTGGTGGCGCTGCCGATAGGCACCGGCCCGTCGGACGCCGCGGTCTTCGGGACGCTCGGCGCCCGATGGACACGCACGCAGGACGGCCCCCAGAAGTACTCGGGGTACCGAGTGACCCCGGACGTGCCGATCCGCATGTCGGACGGGACGGTGCTGCGGGGCAACCTGATCCGTCCCACGGACCGGTCCGGCGCGCCGGTGCGAGAGAAGCTGCCGACCATCGTCAACATGACGCCCTACACCAAGATGGTGTCGGCGCTCGCGAGCGAGGTGATGAACTATCCGGTCCTGGCCCCGCAGCTGATCGACCTGCTGAACGGGATCAATCTCCAGGGCACGGTGCTGTCGGGATACAACGAACTGGTCGGCGCGCTGCGCGGCGGCCTGATCCAGACCTTCTCGTACGATCCCAAGCTCATCAAGAGCGGCTACAACATGCTCGTCGTAGACGTGCGCGGCACCGGCTTCTCGCAGGGCACCTGGCAGGTCTTCGGCGATCGCGAGCGCCGCGACACCGTCGAGGTGCTGGACTGGGCGTCCAAGCAGCGATGGTCGAACGGGAAGACCGGCATGGCCGGGGTCTCGTACTCGGGGATCAACCAGTTGCAGGCCGCCGCCGACGCGCCGGGCAAGCTGGGCGCGATCTTCCCCGTCGTCCCCGGTGCGGATCTGGTGCGTGACATCATCGCGCCCGGCGGCGGTCTGGGCGTCGGATTCCTGAGCTTCTGGCTGGCGATCGTGAACGGGACCAAGATGATTCCCAACATCGCCTCGATGCTGAACGGAACCTTCGACTGGAAGTGGCTCGCCGACCGCGTCAAGGACCCGCTGACGTACTTCGACCTGCTGATCGACGCGCTCGTGACGCGTGACGTCAACGGCTTCAGCCCCCAGACGCGCAGCATGATGACGGCCGGTACAGCTCGGCGCGACTCGCTGTACACGGATGTCGGCGCGATCACGACGCCCTCCTTCACGATCGGCGGGTGGAACGACCTGTTCACCAACTCCGAATCCCGGATGCTCCGGGGCCTCTCGCAACTGCCGGATGCGAAGAAGAAGCTCATCATGGACGACGGCTACCACGTGACGTCGAGTTCGAACTTCGGCCGGCCCGGATACCCACCGCGCCTCGACGTCCTCGCGCGAGCCTGGTACGACAAGTGGCTCAAGGGCATCGACAACGGCATCGACCGGTACCCCCAGGCCACCTTGGCGTCGGAACCGAACGGCGGGTTCCTGCAGGGCCCGTCGTTCCCGCTGCCCGGACACACGTACCAGCGCCAATACCTGCGCGGCACACCGTCGCATTCGGTGAACACACCGGTCGCAGGCGACGGGTCACTCAGTGCGAGCAGGCCCGCGAAGCGCGCCACGCGCGAGGTCAAGCCCGGACTCTCGACACTCTGCGACCGCGACTCCGCTCAGTCGACCGCCGGCGTGACCGCACTGTTCGACTTCTGCGGCAACGACACCCGGCTCTCGGAGACGGCGGCGCAGACCTTCACCGGCCGGCCCGCGACCGCTCTGACCCGGATCAGCGGCACCCCCGTCGTCCATCTGCGGCAACGGCTGAACGCGCCCGACGGCTACTGGCACGCGACGCTCAACGTCGTCTCCCCCGACGGCCGGTCACGCGTGGTGTCCATGGGACAGCTGATGGTGTCGTTGCGCGCGGTGGACCCGAGCCGAAGCGGATACGCACCGAACGGAGACCTCACCGACCCGGTCCTGTACCTCTCGCTCGACCACTACGCCAAGGTCCGGCCGGGCCAGATCCTCGACGTCGACATCCCGATGTCGGCGACGCAGGCCGCGCTGAAGCCCGGAGATCGACTGCGGGTGGACCTCTACTCGCTCAACTTCCCGAAGTCGCTGCCGCTCGGCCCGGGTCTGTGGTCGTCGCAGCTGCGGCCGCAGTACATCGAGATCGATCCGGCGAAGCCCAGCTGGGTCAACGTCCCGCTCTCGCGTCCCCTCGGCTGAGCTCGCCGTGCGGCCGGCAGTGGAGATCGCGGTGCAGGATGCCGAGGGCGCCGCGACGGCACGGGCGAACGGCGCCGATCGCGTCGAACTGTGCACGGCGCTGGGAGTCACCGGCGGACTGACGCCGTCCGCGGGACTTCTCGACGCGGTGTGTGCGGTCGGGATCGACGTGCACGCCCTGATCCGCACCCGGCCGGGAGGATTCGTCTACTCGGACGCCGAAGTCGATGTCCTCGCGGCCGGCGTGGCCGCAGCCGTCCGGCTCGGTGCGCGAGGCGTCGTGATCGGCGCGCTGCACGCCGACGGGACGGTCGACGCCGGCGCGACCGGACGACTCCTCGCGGCGGCGCGTGACGCCGAGCAGCGGGCCGGCCGGCGCATCGACGTGACTTTCCACCGCGCCATCGACGCCGCCGCCGATCCGATCGCGGCCCTCACCGTGCTCGCCGGTCTCGGCGTCGATCGCGTCCTCACCTCGGGAGGTGCTGCTCGCGCCGGCGACGGACTCGATGTGCTGCGTGCGCTCGTGGCCGCCGACACCGGTGTCGAAGTGATGGCGGGCGGGGGCGTCACGGCGGAGGCCTTCCCTGCCATCCGGGGCACCGGCGTGCACGCGGTGCACCTGTCCGCGAAACGCTCGGTGCGGGATCGGGGCGTCGCCGGCCCGGGTGGAGGTGCCGCGTCGGATCTGGAGATGACCGACGCCGGTCTGGTGCGAGCGGCTACGAGAGCAGCGCACCGTCCTTGAGTGCCTCCTCCGACACGAGAGTGCGGTACAGCCTCCCGATCTCGACCGTGTAGAGCGAGGCGACCCGGACGTCGCGGATCTCGAATCCGGCAAGGCAGATACCGCTCGGGAGTGCGCGGAATCGGTCGAGCGTCGACTGGCCGTAGCGTTCGCCCGACTGAGCATCGAAGATCTGCACGAGGGAGCCGAAGCCCACGGCGGGGAGCCGCGGCATGTTCCGCGTGGTGCAGTCCACCTCGACGGCACCGGTGGCGGTGTAGCGCGAACTCGACACCACGCCCGAGCCGATGGCGAGTGCGGCGAAGGCGATCAGCACCACTGCGGCGACGGCGCTGCCCACGCGGATGCCGATCTTCCATCGGCGCTGCCACCGTTTGGGCGACAGCGGCGGGCCCGGCGGCAGGAAGAAGCGCAATTCGGACGGAGCCTGCCCGCCGGACGGAAGGGCGGGCTCCGGATTCGGGATGCTCTCGGTCATTCTCGGGCCTCAGTCGCGCGGCGGGAAGTACTTGATGAGCGCCTCCTGCACCACAGAGGTCGCGAGCGTGCCGTCGCGCTTGAAGAATCGGCCCGAGCCCAGCCCGCGCGAGCCGGCCGCGACCGGGGACTCCGTCGCGTACAGCATCCACTCGTCGAACCGGAAGTCGTGATGGAACCACATCGAATGGTTGACGGTCGCCGCGAACAGCCGGTCGTGTCCCCACGACAGTCCGTGGGTGGTGATGATCGAGTCGAGGACCGTGGTGTCCGACGAGTACGCCATCGTCGCGACATGCATGAGCGGATCGTCCGGCAGCACACCGTCGGCCTTCATCCAGGCGCGGTTGTGGGTCAGCTTCTCGCCGGTCCCCTTCATCACCCAGGCCGGATCGTTGGCGAACCGGATGTCCACCGGGTGCAGTGCGTTCACGAACGCCTCGATGGTCTCTTCGTACCCCTTGAAATGCTCGTCGAGCGGCGGCAACTCCTCCGGATACGGCACTTCGGGGATCTCCACGGCGTGCTCGAGACCCGCGGAGTTGTCCTGGAAGGCCACCAGCATCGTGAAGACCACCTCGTCACCCTGCTTGGCAGTCACCTGCCGGTTCGCGAAGGCCCGTCCGTCGCGGTAACGGTCGACGTGATACTCGATCGGCTCGGTGACGTCGCCACCGCGGATGAAGTGCGCATGCAGTGCGTGGACCGGCGGCGCACCCTTCACCAGGGTCCGGCCGGCCGCCACCACGCCCTGCCCGAGCAACTGCCCGCCGAAGGTGCGGGCCATCACTTGATCGCCGTGCTGCCCGATGAACAGGTCGTCGTCGACGCGCTCCAGATCGAGGAGTTCGAGCAGCTCGGCCAGATCGGCGGACGTCGTCGCCGCAGCGTCGGTGTTCGGGTTGGTCATGCCACAACCCTATGCCAGCAATGCGGGCCGCCCGCCGCCCCGTCGACTCGACGGGCGGCGCCGCACCGCTGGTCGCGGATCAGTGGTCCTGCTCGCCGATGCGATGGACGTGGACGAAGTTGGTCGACCCGATCACCGAAGCCGGAGCTCCGGCGATGATGACGACCGTGTCGCCCTTCTTGAGCCGCCCGTTCTCGGTGAGGACGTCGTCGACCTGGTCGATCATGTCGTCGGTGTGCTGCATCCGCGGCACGAGGTACGAGTCGACGCCCCAGCTGACCGCCATCTGATTGTGCGTGGCCTCGGTCGCGGTGAACGCGATCAGCGGAACCCGCGAGTGCAGTCGCGCCACCCGGCGGACGGTGTCACCCGACTCGGTGAAAGCGATGATGGCGGTGGCGTTGAGTCGCTCCGCGATGTCGCGAGCCGCATAGGTGACGATGCCGCGGCGGGTGCGCGGGACGTGCTTGAGCGGCGGGACGTCGCGCGTGCCGCCCTCGACCGCCGACACGATGCGGCTCATGGTGCGCACCGTCTCGAAGGGGTACTTGCCGACCGAGGTCTCGCCGGAGAGCATCACGGCGTCCGCGCCGTCCAACACGGCATTGGCCACATCCGAGGCCTCGGCACGCGTGGGCCGGGAGTTCTCGATCATCGAGTCGAGCATCTGCGTCGCGACGATCACCGGCTTCGCGTTCTCACGCGCCATCTGGATGGCCCGCTTCTGCACCAGAGGCACCTCCTCCAGCGGCATCTCGACGCCCAGGTCGCCGCGGGCGACCATGATCGCGTCGAACGCCAGCACCACGGCCTCGAGGTTCTCGATGGCTTCGGGCTTCTCCAGCTTGGCGACCACTGGAACGCGACGGCCGACGCGGTCCATGACCTCGCGCACCAACTCGATGTCAGCGGGGCTGCGCACGAAGGACAGGGCGATCAGGTCGACGCCGAGTTCCAGGGCGAACTCCAGATCGGCGATGTCCTTCTCCGACAGGGCGGGCACCGAGATCTTCATGCCCGGCATCGACAGGCCCTTGTTGTTACTGACGGTGCCGCCCTCGGTGACGGTGCACACGACGTCGTTCCCGTCGACCCGGTCGACCACCAGGCCGACCTTCCCGTCGTCCACCAGCAGACGGTCTCCCGGCTCGGCGTCCTGGGCGAGCTGGGAGTACGTGGTCGACACCCGATCGTGGTCGCCGATCACGTCGTCGACGGTGATCCGCACCTGCTCGCCGTCGTTCCAGTCCACGGCGCCGTTGGGCCGGCCGTTGTCGGCGAACTTGCCGAGCCGGATCTTGGGGCCCTGCAGATCCGCCAGGATGCCGACGGGCTTACCGGTGGCGAGGCTCGCTCCGCGAACGTTGTCGTAGACGCTGCGGTGGTCGGCGTGCGCGCCGTGGCTGAAGTTCAGTCGGGCGACATCCATGCCGCACTCGACGAGTTCGGTGATGCGTTCGAGGGTATTGGTGGCGGGGCCGAGGGTACAGACGATTTTTGTTCGACGAGTCACCCCTTAAGGCTAGCGGTCGCGCCACAGCGTGTCGCCTCGGTCTCAGCCGGACACCGGTGACGACCGACTCACTTGTCCTTCGAGGTGTCGGGACCGCTCCGTTCGTCGCCTTCGGCCGGTCGTTCCCCGTCGGTCTCGACGGTCTCGTCGGCTGTGTCATCGGCGGTCTGATCGACCTCTTCGGGCGCCTCGGGGGCCTCAGTGACCCGGCGGGCCTCGGGTGCGTCGGGCTCGGGTGCGTCGTCACTGCGGCGGATCTCGATGGACCCCGCCGAACCGCCCGGATTCTGCTCGATGATCGTGATGCCCGAGAGCTCCTCGTCGTCCGCGGGAACGATCGTGTACCCCTGCTCCACAGTCGATTCGGCGATCGACGGTTCGACGCCCGGGACCACCGTGCCCTCCGGCTGGGACCCGGCGGCATCGGTCTCGGCGGCATCGGTCTCGGCGGCACCGGTCTCGGCGGCATCGGTCTCGGTCTCATCGGTCTCGTCCGCGCCGACAGCAGCCTCCGCGGAGTCCGCCTCCGGAGCGAAGAGAGCGTCGGAGGTGGCCGCCACCTCGAACTCCGGTTCAGCGGCCTCCGGAACCTCCGATGCGGCCTCGTCGTGAGTCCCGGCCTCGGCGTCATAGTCCGCCGGGCCCTCGTCGACCACCTCGTCCTCGTAGACCGCCTGATCGTCATAGAGCGTCTCGTCGTCGACGGCCTCGTCATGGAGCGTCTCGTCATCGTAGACCGCCCGATCCTCGTCGGCCGCCTCGTCGTCCATCTCGGGCGGCACGTATCCGACGGCGCCCTCGGCCGCGAGTTCCTCCGCCTTGCGCGGCCAGTACATCGACAGACCCTGCTCGCGGCCCTTGGGCGCCATGACGAAGTAGAGGGCCGCGCACAGGAACACGATCGCCGCGGTGAAGACGTTCACGCGGACGCCGAAGATGTGCGTGGCGTAGTCGTCGCGCATCAGCTCGACGACGAACCGGCCGACGCAGTAGCCCGCGACGTACAGCGCGAAGAGCCGGCCGTGCCCGATGCGGAACCGCCGGTCGACGAGCACCAGCACGACCACGAAGAAGACATTCCACAGGAGTTCGTACAGGAAGGTCGGATGCACCACCGCGTACACGTTCCCGGTGGAGACGCCGTCGATCAGCTTGTACGAGATCACTCCGCTGGAGTCGGAGCGGTCGTAGATCCCCAGGCCCCACGGCACGGTGGTGGGCCGACCGAACAGCTCCTGGTTGAAGTAGTTGCCGAGCCGGCCGATGGCCTGCGCCAGCAGGATCGCCGGCGCGATCGCGTCCCCGAACGGCGGAAGCCTGATACCCATGGTCCGGGCTCCGAGCCATGCACCGACAGCGCCGAGCGCGACCGCGCCCCAGATGCCGAGGCCGCCGTCCCAGATGCGGAAGACCGCACCGAGGCCTTTTCCTCCGGCGCCGAAATACGTGCTCCAGTCGGTGAGCACGTGATACAGCCGGCCGCCGATCAGCCCGAAGGGCACCGCCCACAGTGCGACGTCGACCACCTCACCGGGCTGACCGCCGCGGGCCCGCCAGCGGCGACTGCCCCACCAGACCGCGACGACGATGCCGACGATGATGAACAGGGCGTAAGCGCGGATCGGCACGGGGCCGAGGTACCACACCCCCTGCGGCGGGCTCGGAATGTAAGCGAGGACGGTTCCGTCAGTCACGGGTGCCACAGTATCGTGCAACCGTCTCACCGTCTGTGACCGCCTGGGCTCGACGCCCGTGGACGCGCTCCGAGTCGGTCAGCTTCGGGCGCGGCGGACGCCCGCGGCCAGATCCGACACCACTGCGGCGACGGCGTCCTGGCCCTTCTCCACGGCCGCGACGATGGCCGAGCCGACGATCACGCCGTCGGCGTAGGCCCCGATCTCCGCTGCCTGATCGCCGTCGCGGACGCCGAGTCCGACACCGATCGGGATGTCGGAGTACTCGCGGACCCGCGCGCACAGTTCGGGCGCCGCATTGGAGACCGTGTCGCGTGCGCCGGTGACGCCCATGGTCGAGGCCGCGTAGACGAAGCCGCGGCAGTTGTCGAGCGTCATCGCCAGACGCTCGGGAGTGGACGACGGCGCCACCAGGTAGATCCGGTCGAGATCGTGTGCGTCCGACGCCGCGTGCCATTCGGCCCCCTCGTCGGGGATGAGGTTCGGCGTGATCAGTCCGACGCCGCCCGCAGCGGCGAGATCGCGGGCGAAGGCGTCGACGCCGTACTTGAGGACCAGGTTCCAGTAGGTCATGACCACGGGCTGTGCGCCGGCCGAGGCGACGGTCTCGGCGGCGGCGAAGACGTCGCGGACACGGCAGCCGTTCTCCAGTGCCTTCTGTGCCGCCTGCGCGACGGTCGGGCCGTCCATGACCGGGTCGGAGTACGGGATGCCGATCTCCACGATGTCGCATCCGGCCTCGACCATGGTCCGCAACGTCGTCAACGAGTCGGCCACGGTCGGGTAGCCGACCGGCGTGTAGCCGATCAGCGCCGGACGGTTGTCCGCCTTGCACGCCGCGAACGTGGCTCCCAGCCGGGAGTCGGGGGCGGGCTTGCTCATCGAGCGTTCTCCTTTGCGGCTGCGGCGAGGCGGGCGGCGTACTCGGTCTCCGACGGCGGCTTCTCGAAGAGATCGAACCAGCGGGCCGCTGTCTCCACGTCCTTGTCGCCGCGGCCCGAGAGGCTCACGATGATGACCGCGCCTTCACCGAGTTCCCGGCCGAGGCGGAGAGCACCGGCGACGGCGTGGGCAGACTCGATGGCCGGGATGATGCCCTCTTTGCGCGAGAGCAGTGCGAGCGCCTCCATGGCCTCATCGTCGTTGATCGGCCGGTACTCGGCCCGTCCGATCTGCTGCAGATGCGCGTGCTCCGGCCCGACGCCGGGGTAGTCGAGTCCCGCCGAGATGGAGTGGGACTCGATGGTCTGCCCGTCCTCGTCCTGCAGGAGGTACGAGTAGGCGCCCTGGAAGGCGCCGGGAGATCCGCCCGCGAAGGTCGCGGCGTGCCGTCCGGTCTCGACGCCGTCGCCGCCGGCCTCGAATCCGACCATGCGGACGCCCTCGTCGTCGATGAACGGATGGAACATGCCGATCGCGTTCGATCCACCGCCGACGCAGGCGGTGACCGCGTCGGGCAGGCGCCCGATCTTCTCAAGGATCTGCACCCGCGACTCCAGGCCGATGATCCGCTGGAGGTCGCGGACGATCATCGGGAACGGATGCGGGCCGGCGGCCGTGCCGAAGCAGTAGTACGTGGTGTCGGCATTGGTCACCCAGTCGCGCAAGGCCTCGTTGATCGCGTCCTTCAGCGTCGCCGAACCGGTCTCGACGGCGACCACGGTGGCGCCGAGAAGACGCATGCGGGCGACGTTGAGTCCCTGCCGCTCGGTGTCGACGCGTCCCATGTAGACCAGGCATTCCAGGCCGAGCAGGGCGCAGGCCGTCGCTGTCGCCACTCCGTGCTGGCCGGCGCCGGTCTCGGCGATGACGCGGGTCTTGCCCATCTTCTTCGCCAGGAGCGCCTGGCCGAGGACGTTGTTGATCTTGTGCGAGCCGGTGTGGTTCAGATCCTCCCGCTTGAGGAACAGACGTGCGCCGCCCGCGTCCTCACGCAGCCGCTCGGCCTCGTACAGCGGTGACGGACGACCGGTGTAGTCGCGTTGCAGCCGGTCGAGTTCGTTGAGGAAGTCGGTGTCGACGCGCAGCTTCTCGTAGGTCGCGGTGACCTCCTCGATCACCGCCATCAGCGCCTCGGGGACGTGGCGTCCGCCGAAGTCGCCCCAGTGGCCTCGATCGTCGGGGCCGATCGGGTGGACGTCGGAGACGCCGTCGCTGGCCTTGGGGAACGCCGTGCCAGTCGACATGCGCTGGGCGGCTTCGGGATTGTCTGTCACGTCTTCAGTATCCTCATCGTTCGATCCCGGCGGCAACTGGATTTACCGCTCGCCCCGAGCCCCGCCGAGAACAGCGGGGGCGGGGTCGTCAGTGCTGTTCGCCGGCCGTCAGCGCGACGGTTTGGGGCACGACGGGTGCGAGCCCGCCGTCACCAGGTCGGCCACCGCGAGCCGCGGATCGCCACTGGTCACGACGCCTTCGCCGACCAGGATCGCGTCAGCGCCGGCCCCTGCGTAAGCCAGCAGGTCCGCGGGCCCGCGCACGCCGGACTCGGCCACCTTGATGGTGCTCGACGGGAGCCCGGGGGCGATGCGCGCGAAGCAGTCGCGGTCCACTTCCAGAGTCTTCAGGTTGCGGGCGTTGACGCCGACGACCTTGGCCCCGGCCTCCAGCGCGCGGTCGGCCTCCTCCTCGGTGTGCACCTCGACGAGGGCCGTCATGCCCAGCGACTCCGTGCGGTCGAGGAGCGAGGCGAGGACCTGCTGCTCCAAGGCGGCGACGATCAGCAGGATGACGTCCGCTCCGTGTGCGCGCGCCTCGTGGATCTGATACGGCCCGACGATGAAGTCCTTGCGGAGGATCGGGATGTCGATCGCCGCACGCACCGCGTCGAGGTCGGCGAGCGACCCGCCGAAGCGGCGTTCCTCGGTGAGGACGCTGACGATGCGAGCGCCGCCGTCCTCGTACGCCTTCGCCAGATCGGCCGGGTCGGGGATGTTCGCGAGCCGGCCCTTGGAGGGACTCGACCGCTTCACTTCGGCGATGACCGCGATATCGGTCTGACTCAGCGCCGCCATCGCATCTCGCGGCGCCGGCGCCGCTGCCGCGGCCTTCTTGACTGCGGCGAGATCGAGGACCGATTCGCGCGCGGCGACGTCAGCCTTGACTCCCTCGATGATCGAATCGAGCACTGACTGGTTGCTCACGACTATCGGCCCCTTTCACTGCGTGCATCAAGAGTAAGCACCACCGCGGGAGACCGGGAGGCTGGGGTCGCTTCACCCGTGATCCACGTCGCGAACAGGCCCGCGACCGCCGGTCCTCAGCGGGTGGGACCGGCGTCGTCGGCGGAGTGATCCGCCGGGTCGTCGGTGGGGTCGATCCCCTCGTCGAGCGAGTCCCACAGCAATCGCTCGTTGGGCGCGGGAGCGGCTGGTTCGCCCGCTGCCGCGGCCCGCTCGCGCTCGGTGAAGATCTGCCGTTCGAGTTCGTCGCGGCGGGCGGCGGGCGCCGAGTACTTCGACGACATGCCGCCCTGGTTGGCCGTTCGGGCCATCGCAACCGCGCCGAGCACCGCACAGATCGCCGAGGCGATCACCAGGTATCCGGGGGTGGACTCGGTGGGAATGCCGTCCACCACGGCTCGCGCCGGGACGTCGACCATCTGCACGATGTAGAGATTGTCCTCGCCCTCGGTGAGCAGGGAGATGGGCGGAATGACGGCGACACCGCCGCCGATCGCCACCAGGATCGCGACGATGCGCAGGGCCCAGCCGCGCAACGCGAACTGCGCGATGACGGCGGCGGCCATCGCGATCGCCACCGGTGTGAGCCACGGACTCCAGTCCGAGCCGTGCACCGTGAACTCGCGGGCCGGTCCCAGATCCGGTGCCACGAGGATCGTGGCCCACTGCATCCGGGACGCAGCCCAGAGGCCGAGTGCGGCCAGCAGGATCAGCACCGAGGCGATCGCCTGCCACCGCCGGTTGACGGGCCGCGCAGCCGTGGCCGGCTCCTCGGGGGTCTGCTGCTCGGGGGTCTGCGGATTGCTCATGGGGTCTCCTCCCCCGCCACCGGGCGCATGGTGCCGGCGGCGGCTACTGCGGCGAGCACCGCCGACGCCTTGTTGCGCGCCTCGTTGAACTCGTACTCGGCGTCGCTGTCGGCGACGACTCCGCCGCCGGCCTGGACGTAGGCGGTGCGGCCGGACATCAGTGCCGTCCGGATCGCGATCGCGGTGTCGGCGTTGCCTGCGAAATCGAGATATCCGACGACGCCCCCGTACAGTCCGCGGCGGGTGATCTCGTTGGCCTCGATCAATTCCATCGCCCGGACCTTCGGCGCCCCGGTGAGGGTTCCCGCCGGGAAGCAGGCGGTCACCGCATCGAGCGCCTGCTTGTCGTCGCGAAGAGTTCCGGAGACCGTGGACACCAGGTGCATCACGTGGCTGTAGCGCTCCACTCGGCGGTAGTCCGTGACGCGGACGGTGCCCGGCTCGCATACCCGGCCCAGATCGTTGCGGCCCAGGTCGACCAGCATCAGATGCTCGGAGTTCTCCTTCTCGTCCTCGAGCAGGCCCTTCGCGAGCAACTGGTCCTCCGCCTCGGTGGCACCGCGCCAGCGCGTGCCCGCGATCGGGTGTGTGGTGGCCACCCGATCGGTGACGGTGACCAGTGCCTCGGGCGAGGATCCGACGATCGTGAACGGCTCCCGGTCGACGCCCGGCATCCGAAGCAGGTACATGTACGGGCTCGGATTCGACGCGCGCAGGACGCGGTACACGTCGAGCGGATCGGCGTCGGTGTCGATCTCGAAGCGCATCGACGGCACCACCTGGAACGCCTCACCCGCCTCGATCTGTCCGACCAGACCCTCGACGATCTCGCGGTAGTCGTCCAGCGAGCGCTGCGAGCGGTAGTCGGGCGCGGGCCTGTCGAAGGTCGAGACGGTGGAGGGAGCCGGGGCGGCCAGCGCCCGGGTCATCGCATCCAGCCGCGCGACGGCGTCGTGGTAGGCCTCTTCGGCGCGCTCGTCGCTGCCGTCCCAGTTCACGGCGTTCGCGATCAGGGTGATCGTGCCCTCGTGGTGGTCGAAGGCGGCGAGATCGGCCACCAGCAGCCAGAACATGTCGGGGAGCCGCAGGTCGTCGACCGTCTGTTCCGGAAGCCGCTCCAGGCGGCGCACGAAGTCGTAGGCCATGAAGCCGACGAAGCCGCCGGTCAGCGGGGGCATCCCGTCGAGCGGATCGGTCTGCAGCAGCCGCAACGACTCGTCGAGCGCCGCAACCGGATCGCCGCCCACCGGAGCTCCCGCGGGGACGTCGCCCCACCAGTGCGCCTGCCCGTCGGCGACGGTCAGGGCCGAACGGGTGCCCGCGCCGATGAACGACCAGCGCGACCACGAGGCGCCGTTCGGCGCGGATTCGAGCAGGAAGGTGCCTTCGCGGAGACCGCCGCCGGCCCCCGGCTCGGCTGCCAGCTTCCGGAACGCCGACAGCGGTGTCTCTGAGTCGGCGAGGACCTTGCGGGTCACCGGGACCACTCGGTGGTCGCGGGCCAGATCGAGGAAGGTGGCGAGCGGGGTCGTGCTCGCGGAGTTGTCTGCGGTGCTCATCGTGCCCGTCACCCCAGCGGCTCTCCGCCGACGCCCCAGTGCTGGCGCGGCACTTCGGTGATCGTCACCCACACCGAGTCGGGATTCTTGCCCGTCGCTTTTGCGTACGCCTCGGTGACCGCGGCGATCGTCTCGCGCTTCACGCGGTCGGAGAGACCCGGCGTCTGGGATATCTGAATCAGCGGCATCGCGTCACCGTTCCTGGTCGTCGGTTCGCGCGGGTTCGGCAGGCACCCCGAACTCCAGCGGCTCGGTGTCGAAGCAACTGTGGTTGCCGGTATGGCAGGCCGCCCCCGTCTGGTCGACGGTCAGCAGCAGGGTGTCGCCGTCGCAGTCGATCCGGATGTCGTGGACGTACTGGGTGTGCCCGCTGGTCTCGCCCTTGACCCAGTACTCCCCGCGGGACCGCGAGTAGTAGGTGGCCTTGCGGGTCGCGAGCGTCCGCTCCAGGGCTTCGTCGTCCATCCAGGCCATCATCAAGACGATGCCGGTGGACCGTTCCTGCGCGATCGCGGCGAACAGACCGTCGTCGTTTCGCTTCAACGTGGCTGCGAGCTCTGCGGGCAGCGCCATGATTCTCCCTCTTCTCGAACGTGTGCGGCCGGTGACGGTCTCAGCGCACCACGATGTGCTCGGCGCGCATCGCGTCCTTGACTTCGCCGATCGTCATGTCGCCGAAATGGAACACCGAAGCGGCCAGAACGGCGTCCGCGCCGGCTTCGACAGCCGGTGCGAAGTCGGCGACCTCGCCCGCACCGCCGCTGGCGATGATGGGGATGGTGACCGCGTCGCGCACGGCCCGGATCATCGCGATGTCGAATCCGGCCTTGGTGCCGTCGGCGTCCATCGAGTTCAGCAGGATCTCACCGACGCCGAGTTCCTGCCCGCGGCGAGCCCATTCGACGGCGTCGATGCCGGTGCCCCGGCGACCGCCGTGAGTGGTGACCTCCCAACCAGACGGCGTCGCCTCGCCGCCCTCGGGCACCGT
This sequence comes from Gordonia sp. QH-12, assembly GCF_001578675.1. Lineage (NCBI taxonomy): Bacteria > Bacillati > Actinomycetota > Actinomycetes > Mycobacteriales > Gordoniaceae > Gordonia > Gordonia sp. QH-12. The sequence goes on along the minus strand of NZ_KQ969297.1, from coordinate 7,715 downwards.
CCGCGCGTCCACCGACAGCACGATGCACTGAGAACCGAACCTCCGGCTCATCTCGCTCAGCACGTCGGGCCGTGCGATGGCGGCCGTGTTGACGCTCACCTTGTCGGCGCCCGCGCGCAGCATGGTGTCGACGTCGTCGACGGTGCGGATGCCGCCGCCGACGGTCAGCGGGATGAAGATCGCGTCGGCGGTGCGCCGCACCACGTCGAGCATGGTGCCGCGGCCCGCACTGGACGCCGTGACGTCGAGGAAGGTCAACTCGTCGGCGCCCTCGGCGTCGTAGCGCTCCGCGAGTTCCACCGGGTCCCCGGCATCACGCAGATTCTCGAAATTGACGCCCTTCACCACTCGCCCGTCGTCGACGTCCAGACACGGGATGACGCGGACTGCCACGCTCACGGGTGAGTCTCCTTGCTGTTGGTTCGTTCTCGACTGCCGAGGTCCCGGTCGGCGAACTGATCCGGCATCGCCTCGCCGATCACCTCGAGCAATTGTCCATGAAGCAGGCGATTGCCCGCGACGAGCGACGTGGACTGGACGGTCCACGGGTCGCCCGCGAGGTCGGTCACGACGCCTCCCGCGGCGCGCATCAGCGCCGCGCCGGCCGCGTTGTCCCACGCCTTCGCGCTGAACGACACCGCGCCGCCGAACACGCCGGCCGCCGCATACGCGATGTCGGTGCCGGTGGAGCCGGTCATCCGCAGCCGGCCGGCACGGTAGCTGAGGCGGCGCTGCAACTCAGCGCGCGCGGCGCCCGGGACCTCGCCGCGCGCTCGCGCGTTGAACGACCCGAAGCCGATGACGGCCGATTCCAGCGGGCTGTCGGGCACGGGCTCGGCCGCCTCCCCGTCGATGATCAGCGGACCGCCGATATGACCGGCGAAGCGCTGGCCGACCAGCGGGAGTCGGGTGAGCCCGAGCACCGGCACACCGTCGACGGCGAGCGCCAGCAGCATCGCGGCGATCGGCATCCCCACCGAATAGTTGAAGGTCCCGTCGATCGGATCGAGAATCCACATCGCGCCGTCGTCGGGGGCCGGGCCGCCGAACTCCTCGCCGTGGACCTCGATGCCCGTCCGTCGCTCGAGCTTCTCGGCGATGCTGCGCTCCAGCGCGAGATCGACGTCGGTGGCGAAGTCGCCACGGCCCTTCGCGTGCGTGCCCGGCGAGCCCAGCCCGTCGACGAACAGCCCGGTGACCTCGTCGAGCACCGATTCCCCGGCAGCCAGCAGCTGCGGGTAGTCGCGTGCGTCGACGGCATCGGTCACGGCCGGTTCACCGGCTCCCGGCGCCCGCGACGGCGTCGAGCGCCTCGCGCAGTGTGAAGCGGCCCGCGTACAGGGCCTTGCCAACGATGGCGCCCTCCACGCCCAGCGCGGTCAGCTCGGCGATCGCGAGCAGGTCGTCGATCTGCGAGATGCCGCCCGAGGCCACGACGGGCGAGTCGGTGGCGCGGGCCACCTGTTCCAGCAGTTCCAGATTGGGTCCGCTCAGCGTGCCGTCCTTGCTGACGTCGGTGACGACGTACCGCGCACAACCGTCGTTGTTCAGGCGCTCCAGGGTCTCCCACAGGTCGCCGCCCTCGGTGACCCAGCCGCGGCCGCGCACCGTGTACGAGGAGCCGTTGCGCGTCACGTCGAGTCCCACGGCGATCTTGTCTCCGTACTCGGCGATCGCGCGTGCGCACCAGGCGGGGTTCTCGATGGCGGCGGTGCCGAGATTGACCCGCGTGCACCCGGTCGCCAGCGCGGCGGCGAGCGAGGCGTCGTCGCGGATGCCGCCGGACAGCTCCACCTTCACGTCCACTGCGGCGGCCACCTGGGCGAGCAGCTCACGGTTGTCGCCGCGGCCGAACGCCGCGTCGAGATCTACGAGATGCAGCCACTGGGCGCCGTCCCGCTGCCAGGCCAGCGCAGCGTCGCGCGGTGAGCCGTAGGAGGTCTCCGATCCGGCCTCGCCCTTGACCAGGCGAACCGCCTGACCGTCGACCACGTCGACGGCCGGGAGGAGTTCGAGGATGCCCATCAGTTCAGTTTCGCTTTCGGTGTGTACGGTGCCGGCCGCACGTTGTCGTGTCGCGGGGTCGACATGTTTGTGGGGGTGCTGTGGAGGCGCCGTGTCGCGGGTGTCCGGGCGCGAGCGTCCACCGTCCGGTGCCGCCGGAGCCGGTCACTTCTCCTGTGTTCGCCTGCGTTCCAATTCCGCCCGGCGGGCATCGATCTCCCGCTGCACGCCGGCCAGCATCCGGCGCGAGACGAGGGCGATCGCGACCACCATCAGCACGATGGCGGCGAGGGCGACGCACAGCGCGGCGGTCGGGTACGGTCGCGCCAGCGACAGCACGATCGGCAGCATCACCGCGAGCACCAGCACGCCCGCACCGAGCGAATAGAACACCAGTCTCGCGAACGAGAACTGCTGTGCCGCTTCGCTTGTCTCTTTCACTTACGCGATCCCCCCGATCCAGTTCCGCAGCAGCTCGGCGCCGACGTCACCGGACTTCTCGGGATGGAACTGCGTGGCCGAGAGCGGACCGTTCTCGACCGCGGACAGGAACCGTCCACCGTGCTCGGACCAGGTGAGTTTCGGCGTCTGTATCGGCGAACCCGCCGAATCCATCTCCCACGTCTGCGCGGCGTAGGAGTGAACGAAGTAGAAGCGTGCGTCGTCGTCGATACCGTCGAAGAGCACCGAGTCGTCCGGTGCGTCGACGGTGTTCCAGCCCATGTGCGGGAGCACCTCCGCCGGCAGTCTGGTCACCGAACCCGGCCACTCGCCGCAGCCCTGCGTGTCGACGCCGAACTCGACGCCGTGACTGAACAGGATCTGCATCCCCACGCAGATTCCGAGCACCGGCCGCCCGCCCGCCAGCCGGCGTCCGATGATCCGATCGCCCCGGACCGCCTTCAACCCGGCCATGCAGGCCGCGAACGCACCGACGCCGGGCACCACCAGTCCGTCGGCACCGATCGCGGTCTCGAAGTCGGACGTGATCTCGACCTGCGCTCCGGCTCGCTCCAGCGCTCGCTGCGCCGAGCGCAGGTTGCCCGAACCGTAGTCGAGGAGCGCGACGCGCGGTGAACTCACAGGGCGCCCTTCGTCGACGGGATGCCCGAGGTCCGCGGATCCGGTTCGACGGCCTCGCGCAGTGCTCGCGCGACGGCCTTGAACTCGGCCTCGGTGATGTGGTGCTGGTCGCGGCCGTACAGCACGCGGACGTGCAGGGCAATGCGGGCGTTGAGCGCGATCGATTCGAACGCATGACGGTTGAGGACGGTCGCGTACGACACGACCGGCTTGTCGCCGCCGGAATAGCCGCCGATCACGGCGGTCAGCATGTGATCGGGTTCGCCGGTGTGCACGCAGTACGGTCGGCCCGAGACGTCCACGATGGCCTGGGCGAGCGTCTCATCCATCGGGATCCAGGCGTCGCCGAACCGGCGGATGCCCCTCTTGTCGCCGAGAGCCTGCCCGATGGCCTGTCCCAGCACGATGCAGGTGTCCTCCACCGTGTGGTGCGCCTCGATCTCGATGTCGCCCTTCGCGTGCACGGTGAGGTCGAAGCTGCCATGCGCACCGAACGCGGTGAGCATGTGGTCGAAGAACGGCACCGAGGTGTCGATGTCGGTCCTGCCGGTGCCGTCGAGGTTGATCTCGACGGTGATCGACGACTCGCGCGTGGTGCGCTCGACGCGGGCGATCCGGGGTTCGTGCTGCGCTGTTGTCACTGCTGCTACTGCTGCTTTCGGTCGGTATCGGCCACCAGTTCCGCGCTGACGGCCAGGAAGGCGTCGTTCTCGGCTGGTAGTCCAATGGTCGCACGCAGGTGCCCGGGGATGCCGACATCCCTGATCAGGACACCGCGGTCGAGGTAGCGCTGCCAGGTGGCGGGAGCGTCCGCGAACTCGCCGAAGAGGATGAAGTTCGCATCCGACGGCGTCACCGCGTATCCCATACCCGTGAGCGCGGCGGCCACGCGGTCGCGTTCGGCGGCGATCGCGGCGACCGCACCGAGCGTTTCCGACGAGTGCTGCAGGGCCGCCCGCGCGGCGGCCTGCGTCAGCACCGACAGGTGGTACGGCAAGCGCACCAGAAGCAGCGCCTCGATCATGGCCGGCGCCGCGGCCAGATAGCCGAGCCGGCCGCCCGCGAAGGCGAACGCCTTGCTCATGGTCCGCGACACGATCAGCTTGCTGCCGAACTCGTCGATCAGCGAGACCGCGCTCGGCTGCGACGAGAACTCGCCGTAGGCCTCGTCGACGATCACGATGCCGGGGGCCGCGTCGAGGAGACGCCGCAGATCGGCGATCGCGACGCTCCCGCCGGTCGGATTGTTCGGCGAGGTCACGAAGACGATGTCGGGCCGGTGCTCGGCGATCGCTGCGACGGCCTGCTCCACGTCCAGAGAGAAGTCGTCCGCGCGATGAGCGGGGACCCACTGCGTCTGCGTGCCGTCGGCGATGATCGGGTGCATCGAGTACGACGGCACGAAGCCCATCGCCGTGCGCCCGGGCCCACCGAAGGCCTGCAGGATCTGCTGGAGGATCTCGTTGGAGCCGTTGGCCGCCCACACGTTGTCGACCGACAGTTCCACGCCCGTGGCCGCGCTGAGGTACGCGGCGAGGTCCGAACGCAGGCCCACCGCATCCCGATCCGGGTATCGGTGCAGATCCTCGGCCGCGGCGGCGACCGCCTTCGCGACGTCGTCGATCAGCGCACGACTCGGCGGGTGCGGGTTCTCGTTGGTGTTCAGCACCACCGGAACCTGAAGCTGCGGTGCTCCGTACGGCGACTTCCCGCGCAGCGAGTCGCGCAACGGGAGGTCGGCGAGACCGACGGACCGGCCCGGACCGGTCACCGTGCTCCCCCGAACCTGGCCTGGACCGCCTCGCCGTGCGCGGGAAGGTCTTCGGCGTTCGCCAGCGTCACGACGCGGTCGGCGATCTCCGCGAGCGCGTCGCGGTCGTAGTCGATCACATGCACTCCGCGCAGGAACGTCTGCACCGACAGGCCGGAGGCGTACTTGGCCGAGCCGGACGTCGGCAGAACGTGGTTGGAGCCCGCGCTGTAATCACCGAGGCTCACCGGCGAATAAGTACCGACGAAGATCGCGCCGGCGCTGGTCACTCTGTCGGCCACGGCCTGCGCGTCACGCGTCTGGATCTCCAGGTGCTCGGCCGCGTACGCGTCGACGACAGCCAGCCCGGCGTCGATGTCGTCCACCAGGACCACCCCGGATTGCGGACCGGCCAGCGCGGTCTTGACGCGCTCGGAGTGCTTCGTGGCCGACGCCGCGAGTTCCACGGCCTCGTCGACCGCATCGGCGAGCGCCTCGCTGTCGGTGACGAGCACCGCCGCCGCGAGGACGTCGTGCTCGGCCTGGCTGATGAGATCGGAGGCGACGACCGCGGGATCGGCGGAGTCGTCGGCCAGAATCGCGATCTCGGTGGGACCGGCCTCGGAGTCGATGCCGACCACGCCGCGCACGAGGCGCTTGGCCGCGGTGACGTAGATGTTGCCGGGACCGGTGATGAGATCGACCGGGTCCAGGACGCGGCCGTCGGTGTCGTCACCGCCGTAGGCCAGAAGCGCGATGCCCTGCGCACCGCCGACGGCCCACACCTCGTCGACCCCGAGCAGGGCGCACGCGGCGAGGATGGTCGGGTGCGGCCATCCGCCGAAGTCGGCCTGGGCGGGAGACGCGACGACGAGTGAGCCGACACCCGCCTCCTGAGCCGGGACCACGTTCATGATCACGCTGGACGGGTAGACGGCGTTGCCTCCGGGAACGTACAGACCCACGCGACGCACCGGGATCCACTTCTCGGCGACGGTTCCGCCGGGCACCACCTGGGTGACCGAGGTCTGGCGTCGCTGGTCTGCGTGCACCAGGCGAGCGCGACGGATCGACTCCTCCAGGGCATCGGCGACCGCGCCGTCGAGGTCGGCCCGCGCCTTGGCGATCACCTCCGCCGGGACGCGGACTGACGCCGGGCGGACCCTGTCGAACTTCTCGGTGTAGTCGAGGGCCGCGGTGGCACCATGCTCAGCGACCGCTTCGACGACGGGAGTGACCGTGGGCAGCACGGCGTTGACGTCGGTTCCGCCGCGCGGCAGCGCACGACGCAGTTGGCTCAGCGTCGGGGTGCTGCCTCGCAGGTCGGTTCGGGTGAGCATGTGTTCTCCGCTCCGCTTTCGAGGACTTGAGGGCACTGTCCAGGATATGCGGTCGATGCAAACCGTTTGCGCACCGGCCTCGGAGCCGAAGGCGACTGAACACTCCGCATGCGATTCAGGCCCGTTCGGCGGTCGACCTTCTCGTCGGGCCCGGCCGCCGCGCGGGGTCGCGCCGCATCGGCACGTGCGGAATCCCGTCCTCGACGAACTCCGGTCCGTCGGGGACGTATCCCCACCGTGAATACAGGCCCGCGAGGTGGGCCTGAGCGTCGAGAACACTCGGGCGGTCGGCGATGTAGGCGACGGCCCGATCCAGGAGGGCCCGCATCAACCCGGTGCCTCGGAGTTCGGGCCGCACGCAGGCCCGGCCGATCCGGTGCCGGGTCTCGCCGTCGGGAAGTCGGTCCAGCAGCACGCGCACAGTGGCGACCGGACTTCCGTCCACGGGGTCCGCGCACCAGAGGTGGAGAGTGGTGGGCTCCACATCCCGGCCGTCCAACTCGTGGTAGGCGCAGTCCTGTTCGACGACGAAGACCTCCTCGCGCAGTCGCAGCAGACCGTAGAACGTGATCGGGTCCAGTTCGGAGGCGGTCGAGGCGTACACGGTCGGCGTCATTCCACCGATGATGCCCGAACGTACGGACATCTAGGCTCGACCCATGACGAAGACGGCCCCCGGTGACGACTCGGTGGATGCGTATCTCGCTGCTGTCACGGACCAGCGGCGGCGGGACGACGCCCGGCTCGTGGTCCGACTGTTTCGGGAGGTGACCGGTACCGAGCCGGTGATGTGGGGGTCGATGGTCGGTTTCGGCCGCCACCGCTATCAGACCGCGGACGGACGGTCGCACGAGACTTTCGCGGTCGGTCTCGCGGCCCGGCGACAGGCGCCACTGTTCGCCCCGATAGCGCTCGTCCATGGGCTGCCCGACAGGTCTGCGGCTTCTCTCACAGTTCTTGTCGGAGGTCGGCGGTATGATTCGAACATAGAAGCACAGCAGGAGTGTTCTCGGACACTGTTCAGGTGGAGGGGGTGGGTTCGATGGTCACGTCGGAGGTGCTGCTGCCGGACGACCCGGCCGCCCTCGCCCGCCTGTTGGAGGCTGCGGCGACCAAGTTCGCGTCCCTACCGCTGTCCGCGGTGACCGAAGACGCCCTGTTGGAAACCGTCGAGACCCTCGAGCGCACGCATCGTCGTCTCGACGGTGTCGACGCCGCAGTGCTGGTGGAGGTCTCCGACCGCAGCGCCTACCGCAAAGCCGGATACCTGTCGGTGCATCAGTATTTGGCGCAGGGGTTGCGGCTCGGTGACGGTGCCGCCCGACGCCGACGCGTCAGTGCCGCCGGCATCGGACGATTCACCGAACTGCAAGGACAGACCCGCGAACCGATACTGCCGGCGACTGCGGTCGCGGTGGGCGAGGGTGCGATCGGTGCCGACCACGTCCGCGAGATCGACGCCGTCATGGACAAGATTCCCACCGCGATCGACGCGCAGACCCGGGCACGGGCTGAGGCGCAGTTGGCGTGGGTCGCCC